>CAYPNL010000236.1:0-7541 GCA_964412045.1 uncultured Desulfobacteraceae bacterium | reverse complement strand
CACCTCTATTTTGGATAGATCCGTATCCTCTCTTAAGCTCGCCCATCATGCCCTTGTGCACAAACTGAGCCAGCCTACTGGACTCGTGAATCTTGGTATTGAGCATAAGGTCATTGAGGATCACCTGGAGATCGCTGATATTCTTGGCCGTAGTGGCGTTCTCTCTCGCCGCCAGGTTCATACTATCCTCATCCAGGGCAATATTCAGGAAATAAGTCTCCAAGCCTTGGACATTAATGTGCTTATGTGCATTCACGTGAAGAGAGATAAACAGATCCGCCTTTTCTATGTTGGCCATTGCGGTTCGTTTTTCGAGAGGCAAGAATACATCAGTCCCTCTCGTGAGCACGGGTTGGCAATGGAGTTTATCTCGTACCTTTTCCGCCAGGATACGGGCAAGTTTGAGCACGATGTCTTTTTCCCTCATCCCGTTCCTGCCGACAGCACCTGGATCCTTCCCGCCGTGCCCGGCATCGATAATGATCTTCCGTACCCGAAGCCCCAACTGCTGTGCCAGAGAAAGCTCATGGTGCCCCTTCTCCTGCTTCACCTTCTTTTCAGGAGGCCTTTTCGCACGTGCTGCTTCACCGACCCGTGTCTCCTCACCCTGCACGTCGATCACAATCCTGAACGGATCGAAAAGATGAAATATCTTGTATCCTTCCATGCTATCGATATCAAGCACCACCCGAACCGTGTCTTTGTCGTACTGCCCGGCCCTGGCCATTTGCAACAAGTTATTTTTTATCGGGATGGATGTCTCTATCTCCTTGTTAATCCACGCATTATTCAAATCCACATAGAGGCGTCTCGGCTTCTTGAGATCCGGATCCTTTTTCAGAAGATGGCCCTTGTACTTCACCTGATCCGCTAGGTCTATAACCACCCTCGTATAGCTGGGGGTCGACCAGTGCCTGATATCCTTGACCCGCACCATCTGCTGCAACTTGGTATGTTCAGCTTTGCCCTTTTCCCGTGCCACCTGCTTCTTTCCGAGGATACGCTCCAGCCTGTCCAGCATCAGAGAGGCCTTAGGAACCATATCACCCTTTGGAAAGTTGATCTCGACCTTGAGGAACTCGACATATGCCTGCCGTGAATCCTTCTTATGCTCATAAAATATCTCACCCAGCTTGTACTGGGCATCATCTGCTAATCTGTGGGCCATGTATCTCGTGGCTAGCTCCCGGTAAAGCGAGATTGCGTGATCGAGGTCTGAGCTCTTGCCTGAATACCGCGAGAGATCGGTCCAGAGCTTGCCTGCCTTGTACAGTGCCCATACCGCTTCATCGGTATTCGGGAAGACCTTGTAGACCCTCTCGTAGCTCTGTATGCACCTCTCCCAATAGTGGCGGTACTTCCTCTTATTCTCGGATTCATACAGCCCTTTAAAGCAATCCTGTGCCTGCTGAAAGAGCCTTTGAGCTGGCTCTGACGACGAGGACTGGGCTGCATGGATAGAGGTGGCAAGCAAAAGGGTAAAGGAAATGCACAGGGAAACTGAAATCAGCGCATGACTCCGAACTAAGGACCTCCAAATCATATAAGAGCCTTTTTTCTGCCTATAGGCATAGGATGAGGTGTTGTGCGATGGATATACCCCCTTCAACACGCTTGGCTGTAAGAGGAAGATACGATGAACGCCTCAGTACGCTCCCGTTCATCACGTCATAATCTCGTCTTCTTGCTCATGCTCTAAATTCGACTTCCTTCCCTCATAAGCAGGCGCATTTCTGGAGGAGTTTATCTCCCTGTCTTTTGCAACCTTCTCCTTCAAGAGTGTTCGTATCTCTTTCTTTAAGAGAAATCGCTCGTATATCCCGAAGAAACCGGCAATAAATACACCGAGCAAAAATACTATGATCATGACCAAGTAAATAGCCATGGGGGGAGTTTCATGAGACCAAAAAAGGAAATCCACCCTCAGCATTAAGGTCTTTGAGAGTTGTTGGAGGTTCTCGACGATAAGGATTATTACCAACAACATGATCAGTATGCTCAAAATAGCCTTTATGTGTTTCATAAATCCTCCTCACCTCGTGTTAGAAGCCTATCCGTTACACGTACCTTTTCCTATTCGTGCTTTCTCCCTCACCTATTCGGCCCTCCTCCCCGAGTCCTATAAGGAAGGGGATGTAGAGTATATCTTGAATCGCTTACTGCTTATTGCTCGGAGGCGAAGCTTCACAAGATTATCTAAACATCATAAATCGTCTCTTATACGTCATGAAAAAGGGGCAGCAGTTTGTTATACGTAGCTCGAATATGCTCCGGGATTACCCGCACATCCCCAATCACGGTCATGTAATTGGTATCGCCGCTCCATCGAGGCACAACGTGGAAGTGGATATGGTCCTCAACGCCGGCACCGGCTATCCTTCCCAGGTTCAAACCCACATTAAATCCACCGGGATTCATGGCCTTCGTCAAGATCCTCACGGCCCTCTCCACCATGGTGATGATGTCGAGTTTCTCCTTATCGGTGAGGGCATCAAGGGAGGAAACGTGGCGCACCGGCGCCACAAGAAGATGACCGTTTATATAGGGAAACCTATTCATAAGGATAACACTCCGATCTCCCACAGAGAGGATCAACCGTTCCTCATCGTGGCTTCTATCATTACCCGGACAAAAGATGCACTCACCGTCCTCGTTGCCCGCAGCAACATACTCCATCCGCCATGGCGCCCAGAGAATCTCCATTACCTTTCCTCAAATGGGAATGATCGTTGCCTGTATTTCATCTGTTATCTGTACAATCCCGATAGAATGAGATCCTGCCATCCTGAAGCCGGTGGCAGTGCCGGGGTTAAAGAAGAGAACCCCGTTATCAGTATGGTTCGAGGGCCTGTGTGAATGCCCATAGATTATAGCGTGTACATCGTTAAACTCGGAGCGTATCCTCTTCTCTATCCCGAGGGGGGATCCCCACCCATGGATAAGGCCCAAACGAAAACCCTGCACCTCGATAACCTCCTTCCTGGGGAACCGCTCCCTCACATCCATGGTATCCATATTGCCCTGAACCACGTGCAGAGATTTTTGAGACAGGTATTCGGCTATCTCCAGGGAAACGAGATCTCCGGCGTGGAAGATCATATCCACGTCGCAAAAGTAGTTCTCATAAATATCGGCCAACTCCGAGCTCACCGCATGGAGGTGGGTATCTGAGATGACACCGATCTTGACCATGGAAATGCTCTCTGACATATCGACCATTTTCCTGATTTGTCAAAGAACTATACCAGAATATGGCAAAAAGACAACCTCAAATGGTTCCCTCCACCCGATCGGCATTGACAAGCCCAGGCAATCCCCCTATACTCCACCAGTCAATACAGGCAATCATAGCTTGTCCGGAAATATACCAGGAAAGAATGTACGCCCAGGGGACGTGGCTCTTGTGCTAGCCCCAATCCTCTATGACCATGTCTGTGCCGGGGAGTAATGGAATGATGGAGAAATGGAGTGGTGGAGTACTGGAGTGCTGGGGTGGAATTGAAAAAAGCGTTTTTAAAAGCCGGGAAGACCACACCAGCACGATTTCCCATAGACCATACCTGGAAAACATCCGCTATGATGCTTTTCAATACTCCATTACTCCGTTACTCCGTTTCAATGAAAGAACCATAACCCGCACAGAGCCATCGTCTTTGACAACCGCCGCAGGATGTGATTTTTTTAGACAAAACATGCAACGCCATCCTTCAGGGAGGGAGCAATGAAGGTACTCGTGTACGGTACAGGAGGTAGGGATCAAAGCCTTGCCGATAAGTACGGAGACAGCCAGCACGTGGACAAGGTCTATTTCGTGCCCGGCAATCCCGGTGTGGCGTATACCTTAAAGGGAAAGAGGGGGCTGATAGAGTGTTTCGATATACGGGATTTCACCGAGGTCGCGAATTTTTGCCTGGAAAATAAGGTTGATCTCGTTGATATCGGCTCGGAAAATCCCCTGGAACAAGGGCTCGTTGATATACTGAATGAGCACGGCATCAGGACCATCGGACCAATGAAGCAGTACGTGAGGATCGAGAGCGACCGGTCATTCACCGATGATATCCTGCGCGATATTGGGGTTCCCAAACCTGAATACAGGATCTTCGATAATCCGCAGAAGGCCAAGGAATATGTGAGAACTATCGGCTATCAGGTCTTTGTCAAGGCAAACGGGCTTGCAGCCGGAAAGGGAGCCATCGGGTGCGATGACGTCCCCCAGGCGGAAAGCGCTATTGATAACCTCATGGTAAAGAAGATATTCGGCAGCTCCGGCGATAGGGTCGTCATCGAAGAGAGAAAGTACGGCACCGAGATCTCATTCTTCGTGTACCTGGACGGCACGCAGGCTCTCCCGTTAAGGATGTTCGTCCAGGACTACAAGAGGGCCTTTGATCTTGATGATGAGAACGCCATCAGGGAATTCGGCGGCAACCTCAACACCGGCGGTACAGGGTGCTATGCCCCGCACAAACTGGTGAGCCCATGGCTCGTCAACAGGATCATCAAGGAGATCGTGAACCCCACGGTGAATGCGATTTACAACAGGGGCGACTTGGGGCTGGGATGGAACTACAAGGGGGTCCTCTATTTCGGTCTCAACCTCGACCCGTATCATAATCTGGATGTCTTTGAGATCAACGTGCGGCATGGTGATCCCGAATGGGAGGTGCTTTCCCGGAAATTGAGCACCGATCTATTCGAAATAGGCATGGCGGTCTGGGAAGGAACGCTCGATCGGATTCAGCCCGTCTGGAACAGGCAACACTATGTGGATGTGGTTGCCATGGAGGGCCGCTCAAAGGCAAACAAGGGATGGAATAAGGGGTATCCCGGGCGGTACGGAAAAGGCCATACGGTGGTAGGTCTTGATCAGATCGAGCCGGGAATAGCCATCTACTTTTCAGGGGTACGGGAGGACCAAGACAAGGGCTTGGTAACCGACGGCGGAAGGGTCCTCCACGTGATCGCAGGGGATGCCACCTTGGAGGGGGCCCGGGACAAGGCATACAGGAATATCGGGCGGCTATCGTTCCTTGATCACTATAATGATCATGCAAACTGTATGCGCTACCGAAAAACGATCGGCCTCGAAGAAATACCCTGCCTATGAAGGAATGTCTTTCCTGTCCTGGTCAAACAGGGGCTCATCGAAATCCAATACCTTGAGAGGGCTCTTGCCGGTAAAGAGTTTTATGATCTTCCCAATCGTATAGGCGTTGCCCCTAAGTAACAACTTGCAGTTTAAAAAACTGCTTCCCCGGATGTCCGTTTCTCCCCTCTCTAGGACAATCAGGCAATCCTTAAACCCGCAGTTTTCAAAATACGCGCCGTCGAGCTCGATCCTTTCCTTGGTAAAGGTAGCATTTCTGTAACGGGTTTTGTATGTCTCCACAGGCTAGTTCTCTCTCGAGAGCCTCTTCCCCGGCTGATCTTTTTTCCTCAGATAGTCGCTCAAGGCTGTTCGCAAGGTGTTCGATGCCAGCAGGGCGCAATGCTCGCTCTCCTTGGGCAGCCCTCCGAGGTTCTCCAGGATGACCTCTTGGCCGATGGAGAACGCCTCGTTGCAGGTTTTTCCAATGGCGAGCTCGCAGGCCATGCAGCCTGCGGCGACGGTGGTCATGCACCCACTGGTAAGAAACCGGGCATCGATGATCCGGTCGCCTTCGATCTGAAGAAATATCTTCAAGGTATCTCCGCATGGCCCCACCACGTGTCCATAGGCCTGGGGATCCCGTATCTCTCCCATCTGCCTGGGATTTATCCACCTCTGGATTACCGTTTCAGAATAGGTCTTCCTGGCATCCTCTATGATGGATGCCTGTATCTCTTCCATTACCTGCTCAAAATCGTTCGTCATTGCGGGTGCATCCTCCTTCTGAGCGTGGCTTTAGCACCAATCTCGCCTAAAATCAAGGGAAATACGGTGTGTAGGGCAACTCGTGAATCGACTACTCTGGGTCATTCCCCTCTATCGAGCTCCAGGCAAATAGGGGCCAAGCAAGGCAGCCGAGGATGTCATGCCTGCAGGAGGGGATAGCGAAAAAAACATGCCGGTACTTTTTGCATTTAGTTTCTATGGGGAATCGTGTTATTAGATCTATAGAGGAGCTGTGCATGAAAAGCTATCGAAAGGAATTATGGTTTAATACGCCCACAAGACGGGCCTTTGTCAAAATAATCGGGGAATAAAATCGTTACACGATTTTATTATGGGAGCTAGATATGAAGGCAAAAAATACCAAAGGCGCCATAGACTTTGACCATCTCTTCAACCTTATGCTGAAGGAGAACGACATCGCAGAAATGGCCCGTGGTTACCTCTGCGATGTCAAGGGGATCGAGCATGGAATCGTTTACAATGAGCTGCTCCCCAAAAAACTGATCGGGTACTGCCCGGAGAGAAAGGCCCTGGCATTTCCCCTTATCAGAGGATTTGTGATCGTAGGGATTCAATATCTGACGATCGAATCAACAGAAGTGGACGGGAAGATCATGATGGAAGGCCGGGAATACTGCCACGAAGGGAGCGACCTAGAAACCGGGATTTTCAACATGCAGAAGAACTTTAGAGAGGTGATCATCACCAACGGCATCCTCAATCTCCTGAGTACGGGAATGGCAGGCGTTTCCCTACCAAGCCTGAAGACCTTATCGCAACTGCAGCTTTTTTCGGATATGAAGGCCACGATCTGCTTTACCAACGCTGTGGATAGAGACACGGCCGCACCAAAGGTCATCGAAATCCTTCCAAAGGTAAGGATTATCACCGTACCGCAGGAGTTCAAGGACTTTAATCATCTCCTTCTTGCCAAAGGCCGGGATGCCGTTAAGGAGCTTTTTTTGGAAGCTGGTGATATGAAATCCGAACAACGACCATCGAGCCTCAAAGGAAATGAGCCCTATGACGAGGCGGTATGCCGCTATTTCAAAGAACCTGGACCGCTCAATACGGATGCAGCCCTTGAGGCGGCAAAAAAAAGGGCAAAGGAGCTGAACATAGGCAAGATTGTGATATCCAGCTGTAAGGGTACGACCGCCCGAAAGGCCCTTGACCTGTTCGGGGGCGACTTTTCCATCATCGTTGTTACGCACGTAACAGGTTTTAAAGAGCCGGACTACCAAGAACTGCCCGAGGAACAAAGAACCTATCTTTTAAGCAGGGGTGCGCATGTGGTGACCTCCCATCATGCATTTGGCGGGGTGGGCCGGGCCTTCAGAAATAAAACGGGCACCTACCAGATTGACGAGGTCATTGCCTATACCCTGCGTACCTTCGGACAGGGCACCAAGGTAGCTATTGAGATTGCGCTTATGGCAGCAGACGCAGGGCTTGTCAGGACTGATGAAGATATTATCTCTATCGGAGGGACTGCACAAGGTGTGGACACAGCACTGGTAGTGAGGGGGACCAATACCCATACCTTCTTTGACCTCAAGGTAAAGGAGGTGATCTGTAAACCCGCTTCGTTTTAAATCCTGGGTTCCCGAGAGAATCGGCCAGGACAAAAATTTATCTTGACAATGATTGTGAGTTCGTGCAT
>CAYPNL010000235.1:0-7011 GCA_964412045.1 uncultured Desulfobacteraceae bacterium | reverse complement strand
ATTGTCGATAAGTTGGTGAGGATTAGTCTTCGCCTCGTGGCCATGGATGTGCCTCCCCAGGATGTGATCACCAGGGATAACGTCTCAGTCAAGGTGAATGCCGTGATCTACTTCAGGGTCATGGAGCCGAACAAGGCAGTCATCGAGGTGGAGAACTACCTGTTTGCGACTTCCCAAATGGCCCAGACAACCCTGAGAAGTGTGTGTGGACAGGTGGAACTGGATGAGCTCTTATCAGAGCGGGATAAAATCAATGCCAGGTTGCAAGCGATACTCGATAAGCATACCGATCCCTGGGGGATCAAGGTCTCCAATGTGGAGGTAAAACACATTGATCTTCCCCAGGAAATGCAGCGGGCCATGGCGAAACAGGCAGAGGCCGAGAGGGAGAGAAGGGCAAAGGTCATCAATGCCGAGGGAGAGTTTCAGGCCGCCACCAGGCTGGCAGAGGCAGCCCAGAAGATGCAGGGTTTTCCCTATGCCCTCCAGCTGCGCTACCTTCAGACCCTAAGGGAGGTTTCAGCTGAAAATAATTCCACGACCCTCTTTCCAATTCCAATCGACCTGTTTGAGGTCTTCTTTAAGAAAGAATAATGGAGGGGAACCCCGGGTGGAGCTGATCCTCTTGCCCATGCAAACGCGTCATCTCCGCTTTCTGTTTTTACGGCCTACCTTCTATTCTCTTCTTCACAACTCGAGAGCGAAGGACATACAGCTGCATAGGTGATACCATATACTAACAAGAGAAACCTGCTCTGATACCGTGAAAGGAGTATCTTGAGTCGAAAGGATCTAATCGAACTGGAAGGCGTCGTGGCCAGGGTTCTGGGTTACGGGACCGTGGAGGTTGAATGTGAGAATAACGTTGTTGTCAGGGGTATACTGTGCGGGCGGATGAAAAAGAGGAAGATTAAGGTGATACAAGGTGATCGAGTCCAGGTAAGAGTCTCCCCCTATGATCCCTCGCATGGGATCATTACCTGGCGCCTTAGGTGACAAAGGAATAGTGAGAACGGTGGCTTGAGGTTCACGTTGTTCCGAAGGGACCCTGCGTTGCTGTGCTACGATGAGTGATGTACAAGAAATATCTCAAAACTGCCGAAAAGATAGCAAGGAAATAGAGCTGAATGCTGATACCGATAGTAGTAGAACAAACCCCCAGGGGTGAGAGGGCATATGATATTTACTCACGCCTTTTAAAGGATAGGATTATCTTTATGGGTGAGCAAGTCACCGATGATATGGCAAATAGTATCATTGCCCAGTTTCTGTTCCTGGAATCTGAAGATCCGGATAAGGATATAAATCTCTACATTAACTCCCCTGGGGGCTCGCTTACAGCAGGGCTCGCAATCTATGATACGATGCAATATGTAAAACCTGACCTCACTACAATCTGCGCCGGACAGGCCAGCAGCATGGCAGCTCTTCTATTAGCTTCCGGCAGTAAAGGAAAGCGCTTTGTACTGCCGCATTCCAGGATTATGATACATCAACCGATGGGGCTAACCCAGGGACAGGCCACAGATATAGATATACAGGCTAGGGAAATAATGAGGCTCAAAGAGACCATCAATGAACTCTTTGCTATTCACACGGGGCAAGATACGAACAGGATAGCAAAGGACACTGAAAGGGACTTTTTCATGAACGGCCAGGAGGCGCTGGAATATGGCATTGTCGATAAGGTGATTACAAAAAGGGAAATGGTAAGCATGGGAAGAGATAATAAAATCAGGACCATCCGATCTGTTGACTGAGAAGGACAGATCTATTGGGTCTTGCTTGTCTTTGCTTTCTTGCCTTTTGGTTCGTTTCACCCTTTGGTCTCTGCTGCATGCATCCTGATACCAGGTATATATGTTTGCCATCGAGTCATAGCATCCTTATCGGGGTAGAAAAACACAGTCAACGGACTATTCCGACTCCCAGCTCCCCGCATCCGATAACCTGTCGAGAGCCTCAAGCTCGAACGAGTGGTTCTCTATGGAGCCCGAGCCTGCCTGTTCGTGCACCTGTCTGGGCCGCCACCGCGACAGGCAGGCGCACACAGGTATTCGGAGGTTATCCCTCTTGACAGGTAACGTGTAAGAAACGCTGAGGGAGGATGCGTCCGCCGAAATTTTCTCAATCTTCAGGTCTTCTGTTACTATCAAGCCTCTCCTGACCATCTGAGTATCCACTTCCCTGCTGGTACGCGTGCCCATACCGAGCCATCGTGTTCCCGCTACAACATCATGTGGCTAAATCGTGCTTGACATACAAGGGATAATTTCCGTATACTCCATTGAGAAAAAATGAATTCTACTAATATCAGTCAGAACCCGCCAAGCTGATGGGGATTCGTTCTGAAGGGATGGTGTTGTCGGCATAGGAGCAGGAAGATGGGGCCGGGGCAATACTGGATCGTCCCATGCCGCCGGGAACCCGTCTGAAAGAGGACACATCTGTGCATTATGGCTGCTTTTCACAACCGCAAAACCGTTAACAGCCAGGTCAAAAACCAAAGCGCTGCCTGGCGGAAATACCAGTTTCGGCTCCGACAGAAATCCGCGGCCCAGCAAGCCCTCCGGCGGCTTCCGATATATGTGCTTGCCCTGTGCGTGGGTTTGCTGGTGATCAAGGGCGGATTTTTCGTGTTTGACCGGCTGCGCTCCTGCCCCCGCGGACAAAGCGCTGCAGCCATGCCGGAAATCGAGGGCATCAGCCGCAGTCAACTCCGGGAGCTTATCGATCCGGATGATTTGATCAATCCCCAGACCGCGGTGATTCACAAACAACTGGCAAAGAGGGGCTACACCCTTTACACTACCCTGGATGAACATCTGCAACATGCGGCAGTCGCCATGATGGATCAGCGATATGCCCGGCAGATCGGCATCGTGGTTATGGACGCCCAAAGTGGAAAAATCCTGGTCATGGCCACATATGACCGCAATGATCCAAAGGCCAACAACTGTTTAAACACCTCCTTTCCCGCAGCCAGTTTGTTTAAAATCGTGAGTGCCGCCGCCGCCCTGGAGGTTTGCGACTTTTCCCCAGACACGCGGCTGGCCTTTAACGGGGGCAAATATACCCTGTACCGGTCCCAGCTGAAAGACACGATCAATCAATACACCAACTACGTCACCCTGGAAAAGGCTTTTGCCGAATCCATTAACCCGGTGTTCGGCAAAATCGGACAACTCCACCTGGACAAACTCCGGCTGGAGCAATACGCACATGCATTCGGATTCAACCGGGAAATGGACCTTGACCTCCCAATGGATACTAGTATTGCTGCCATATCGGAAAAACCGTACAACTGGGCGGAAATCGCCTGCGGTTTCAACAAAACCACACGAATCTCGGCCGTGCATGCTGCCATGCTGGCTGCCACGGTCATCCACAACGGAGCCATGATGCAGCCCTATCTCATTGATCGGGCCGCGTTCAAGGACCGGCTGGTTTTTCGGCAGGGTCCGAAAATGCTGGCCCAGGCCATCCACCCGGAAACGGCCCGGCAGATGCAGTCCCTGATGAACGCATCGGTCACAAGTGGAACGGCTCGAAGCAGGTTCCGCTGCGCCCAAGGCGCTGCCATTCTTAAACATTTTGATGTGGGGGGCAAAACTGCCTCCATCAACGACAATCCCGCGCAGGTCAAGTATGAGTGGTTTACCGGATATGCACGGCACCGGAAGAGCGGGAAAGCCATTGCTGCGGCCGTAATCGTGGCCCACAAGGACTATATCGGCGTCCGGGCCCCGGAGTATTTCCGCAAGATTGTCTATGAGTACATGCATCACCCGCTTAATGCATCCAAAGCAGCACAGGGTTCTGAACATGGTAACACCTAAGTGCTCTGTCATTGAAACCTGCCTGCAGTTTCTGCTGAACGAATGGTTACCCTTCATCCTCTAACCGGATGAATCATCAAAGAAGCATAGGAAGGACTGGGCAAGAGTGATACTAGTAATAACAGACAAATAGATAAGAGGAGATCTCCGTTGGAACTCATTGAAGCTATTCTATCCAGAAGGTCAATAAGAGCATTTAAGCCGAATCCGGTTCCTAAACGGCTTATAATCAAACTGTTAGAGATAGCGATTCATGCGCCTTCTGCCGTGAATCTCCAGCCATGGGAATTTTTTATTTTACGAGGAGATATCTTAAAAAAGGTAAAGGCAGCCTATCTAAAAGACTATCGCCTGAGAAAATTACCAAATCCTGATGTGCCGGTAGGACAAACGAGGGATATTGCACCAGTGCTTGAAGGTGTGTATAAAGAACGACAAGTCGCCCTTGCAAAACAGATATTCGAACTCTTGCACATAAACAGAAAGAACAAAAAAAGAAACTGGAGTGAAAAAATGGTCCAGTTTTACGATGCGCCTGCGGTCATTGTCTTGGTTGTCGATAAAATACTTCAAAGCGATTGGCCGATTTTAGACATAGGTCTTGTTACTGAAAATATTGCCCTTGCCGCACCAGAGCTGGATTTAGGAACGTGCATTATGCGCGCCATTGTTGACTACCCGGAGCATCTGAGAAAAATTGCAGGCATTCCTGAATCGAAACGCATTATCATTGGGTTGGCCGTAGGATATCCGAACTGGGATTATCCAATTGCCCGCATAAATACTACCCGTGAAAAAATAGAAAACATCGTTACCTTTGCAGGATAAATGCCTAACTTCACGCAATTAGTCCGGGGGAGCAATTGGTAGATATCATACACCCTTGGAAGTTTGCGTTCTCTTAAACTGGGCGTGATATGATCACGCTCTTTCCATGTTTGATTGACCAAAAATACTGCTTCTCTGGAACTATCGGACACGGTGGATCGGTCGGCAATCACGGCAACATGGATTTCGTGGGGGCGATTGGCTGTATCGAAGTTTTCGTTCTTCTGATATTTTTTGTATATGGTTTTCTTTCTTACGTATCCTACCCTATGGTGAGTACTCATGTAGTCGGCCTGAACCTGTTTTTCTTTCGATACTTCTCCAAGCCAAACTCAAGGATCTGGATGTAACCAAGAAGGTTCCTGGTACGACTATATAGTATATAGGAGCGGGTCCGGAAAGGATTATTATAGTGGGGCCATTGGACGTGCCTGAGTAGCAGCGTGGAGACCATCGCTACCAGAAGCTGGGCCTGCGTGACCGTATTGAAGCTACCAAAATGAGAAAGGAGATATGTGGTGAAACTGCGATTTGCCCTAAATTTTTGTATGGTTATGGCATTGACAGCTTTTGGACTAGGATTCGTTCCAGGACCTATCCTCGATGCCGGTGAGGCAGCGCCGATACCAGAGGAAGATCTTCAAGTCCTTGCCTCTGGCCCTATACATGAGGCATTTGCTGAGGCTGTGGTATTGGATCCTGAGCCGGGTATCGTGGTGCCCAAGGCACCGCCGGCCCTCATCGAGGAGATTCCTCCCAATCAGAAGCCTGAAGGAGACGTTCAGTGGGTGCCCGGTTACTGGGCCTGGGATGATGAAAGGAACGAATATATCTGGGTCAGTGGGATCTGGCGAGTACCGCCGCCGGACCGGCAGTGGGTACCCGGTTACTGGAACCTTGCAACAAATGGATATCAGTGGGTTTCCGGTTACTGGACAAGTGTAAAAGATAAAGTGACTGAATATCTACCCGAGCCGCCTGAATCGGTAGAAGTCGGACCTAGCAGCAATGCTCCTTCGCCTGATCACATCTGGATCCCCGGATGCTGGCTTTGGCACTATGGCCGCTATGCCTGGCGACCCGGCTATTGGGCTGCTGTTCGCCCGGATTGGGTCTGGGTGCCTGTCCATTATAACTGGACCCCGCGTGGATATATCTTTGTGGGTGGATACTGGGACTACACTATCATCCATCGGGGAATCGTGTTCGCTCCGGTTTTTTTCCCGTCCCGGGTTCGCCTTGGGTTTATCGTTTCGTTCTCACCCGGTTTTGTAATCGATCTGAACATCTTTCATGACGTCCTGTTTCTGCGCCCTCGGTATCGTCATTATTATTATGGTGATTATTACGCGCCCAAGTATTACAGAAGGGGGATATATCCATGGTTTTCGCTGCATGCGAGACGGGGTGTCTATGATCCCCTCTATGCCCATCAACGCTGGAATCATCGGAAAGACCACGCATGGGAAAACCGTTTGCATGCAACATTTCGTGAGCGTCGAGAGCACGAAGGATCACGACCGCCCCGGAGCTTTGATCACCGTACAGGGCCTGACAAGCCGGGCCGATCATCAGGACCTGGCTGGCCCAATTCTGTCATGCCGCTCGACAAGGATGGGAAAAATAAGGTCGGGACTTGCCGCTTCCGGCCCCTGAATGAAAAAAAGCGAATGGAATCCATGCAACCGGAGAAAGAGGTTCGCACCTATCAAAAGGAACGGCAGAGTCGAGAGACCCCACAGCAGAATATGACGGTGGATAAGGCTTCAAAAAGATCAGATCCGAACAAAGAAAAATTTTCCAGATCACCGATTATGGACAGGCCAAAAGAAAAAGCGGATAGAAAAATCCCGCCTGCTCTGTTCCAGACACCGAAACCAAGCCCCGATGTTAAGCCCCTCCAGAGACAAAATGGTTTGTCGCGCTCGTGGGACAGGCCTCATATGCCCAAAGATGGTAATCAGGACTCGAAGCTCAACCGCCAGCGGTCAATCGACACAATTCAGAAATCAGGATCTAGTGCGATACCATCATGTCTACGATTTCGTGTTCCTGAGCGAGGAAACCTTTAAAAAAGTCTGGAAAAATAGCAGAGAAGGGCTTATAGTAAAAACTCTACGCCCACCGGACATGGTTTTCTGAGACAAGATACGATTCCCGCACATCCAGAGCGCCTGTAGCTCAGTTGGATAGAGCAGCGGACTTCTAATCCGCAGGTCGCAGGTCCGAATCCTGCCAGGCGCATCAGACTAGGAAAGGGTTTGGCCGTTCCGGCTAAATCCTTTTTTTGGATTGCTTGACTTTTCTCAGGAAGATGAGATTATATGAATTGTGCTCACGGCAT
>CAYPNL010000234.1:0-6071 GCA_964412045.1 uncultured Desulfobacteraceae bacterium | reverse complement strand
AGGAAGGAGGTGAAAGCCCGATACATAAAGGCCAGACGTTCCGTTGCCCCTAACCCAAGATGAGGAGGTAGAGAGATGAAAAAGCAAGGCATTTCAATCGTACTAGGATTTGTAGCAGCATTGTTTCTTATGGGCCTTTATCCGGTATCATCTGATGCCGCTGATATAACACTTCGTTACGCGAACTTTCCACCGGCGCCCACATTCCCCTGCGTACAGATGGAGCGATGGAGCGATGAGGTGGAAAAGCGGACCGGCGGCAAGGTCGCGATAAATACCTTCCCAGGCAGCACCCTTCTCGACGCGAAGAGCATGATGGACGGCGTCATTGCCGGGACAGCTGATATCGGGTGCCTGTGTATGGCCTACCAGCCGGGAAGGTTTATCGTAACAAACGCGACCGCCCTACCCCTCGGCTTCCCCGATGCCACGGTCGCCAGTCTCACGCTCTGGGATATCTACAGAAAGTACAAGCCGGAGGAGTTTGCAAAGGTGAAAGTCCTCACCATGTTCACCTGTGCCCCTGCGCATATCTACACAAAGAAACCTGTTAGAAACCTGGAAGATCTCAAAGGACTGGAACTCAGGGCTTCCGGAGGTGTGGCCGAGGTATTGAAGGTCTTAGGGGCCGCCCCCGTGGGAATGCCTCAATCGGAAGCACCCGAAGCCCTTCAAAAAGGGGTCGTCAAGGGAGCTGCATCATCGCTTGAAACCCTCATGGATTTCAAATACGCGGAGATGTGTCGGTATGTGACCATATTAAATGGCCCGATATATCCCTTTTCCGTGGTCATGAATATGGATAAGTGGAACTCCCTGCCAAAGGACGTGCAAGCGGTGATGGATGGGTTGGGGACAGAGCAGGCCTGGTGGACAGGAAACTACATGGACAAACATGTAGATGAGTCTGTCGAGTGGTCAAAGAAAAACTATAACATCGAGATCATCGAACTGAGCGGAACAGAGATGGCCAGGTGGAATAAACTTATGGAGCCTCTGATCGATAAATGGATCACCGATGCCACTGCCAAGGGCCTTCCGGCAAAGACCATACTAAAAGATATTAGGATAGGAAGGGACTATCATTCTCGATTCTAACTGAACTCCACCCCTGCCTACCGCCAGACAGGCCAACCCTCCCCCTTTCAAGGGGGAGGGCAGGGTGAGGGTTATCGAAAGCGGACCGATAGTACTGACCCACTCGGGGATTGGGAGAAAAACCCTCGCCCAGATGAAGACTTGAATATGCCCAAAGGGCAGAGAAAACCCGATTTTATTACTTTTACTGGTTTTATTTGTTTAGCTAGTTAAACCAATCAAACCAATCAAACCAGTTTTAGCCATGTCAGCCTGCCTGTGCGTTGCAGCACGCAGACAGGCCCGCCAGGCTACAGGCTTCAGCCGATAGTAGTTACATTGATAGGGCACTCGGATAAGGCAAAGATGGAGTTCCTGGATAAAGCAAGCAAAATACTGAATCAGGTGTTTGTCTGGATAGCCGGTGTATTTTTGACGGCAATGATTCTGCTCACCTGTTCGAACATCTTCTTGAGGATTGTATGGGTCCCGGTAAAGGGCACGTACGAGCTTATGGGATTCTTCGGTGCCATTGTTACCGCCTTTGCCCTTGGCTATACGCAGATCAAGAGAGGCCATATAGGGATCGATATCGTGGTGATGCAATTCTCAGCAACGGCCCAGAGAATTCTCCATGGCATCAATTACTTCATTTGTATGGTATTCTTTTCTATTGCGGGCTGGCAGATAGCGAAATGGGCCGGAATCCTCCGGCAAACAGGCGAAGTCACAGAAACGATGAGAATTATCTTCTACCCTTTTACCTATGGTGTTGCCCTGGGTTGTTTTGTTCTTGCCCTGGTATTGTTGGTTGACCTTTTACGAGTGCTCATCGAAGGGGAAGGAGCTTCATAGATGAATTTGGTAGCTGTCGGGGCGCTTGGCATCATTATCCTCCTTCTTGTTCTGTTCTTTCTGGGGATGCCGGTTGGCTTTGCAATGGCAGTAGTGGGTTTCTGCGGTTTTAGCTATGTAGTTTCCGTAAAGGCAGCCATCAACATGATAGGCGCTGACATCTGGACTATCTTCTCTAGTTACGGTTTAACGGTTATACCCCTTTTTGTATTCATGGGCTACATCGCATTCAATGCGGGGATAGCCGAACGGTTGTACAAGGCTGCGTACACGTGGTTAGGTCATTGGCCTGGTGGTTTAGCAATAGCAACGATAGGCGCCGACGAACTTTTTGCCGCTATCTGTGGTTCCAATACGGCTACTGCGGCTACCATGGGTGCGGTAGCCTTACCGCAGATGAAACGGTATAACTACGACACGAGGCTCAGCAGCGGTACTGTTGTCACCGGCGGCACCCTCGGCACAGTAATGCCTCCCAGTGTGGTGATCATCGTCATCGGCCTCCAAACAGAACAATCGATAGCCAAACTATTCCTTGGCGGCATTCTGCCGGCGATCCTCTTAGGGGGTCTGTTCGTTCTTACCATCTTTACTGTTTGCAGGTTCTATCCGAACTTCGGTCCGCCGGGACCAAAGACGAGTTTCGTAGAGAAGATCAAGGCCCTTCCCGGGGTTATTGAGGCAATAGCCATATTTGTCCTGGTAATCGGAGGTTTGTTTATCGGGTTGTTTACCCCTAGCGAGGCCGGAGCGGTCGGTGTGTTGTGCACCTTTATTGTGGCTGTTGCAACTGGCAGGCTTACCTTGAAGGGCGTTCTGAACTCAATAGTTGAAACTCTGAAGATATCATGTATGGTATTTGTGCTGGTGACAGGCGCCATTATTTTTGGTCGCTTTCTAGCGGTAACGAGAATTCCTTTTATCGTGGCGGATTTTGCCGCCTCTCTTCCGGTACCACCCCTTGTTATTCTCGCATTCGTGTTATTGATCTATCTGATAGGCGGCTGTGTTATGGACTCCTTGGGGTTTCTGGTGCTCACGATCCCTATCTTCTTTCCTCTGGGAAAGGCCCTCGGTTTTGATCCCGTATGGTACTCCATAATCTTGACCATGGTGACGACCATGGGAGCCATTACCCCCCCTGTAGGGGTCAATATATACGTGGTTAAGGCATTGGCCCCGGAAATAAGCATTGGCACTATCTTCAAAAGCGTGAGCTTTTTTTTGATGGCATGCATTATATCTCTGATTATTTTAATAGCTTTCCCGCAAATCGTTTTATTTTTGCCGGAGATGCTTCACTAGGCAAAAACCAATGCAAATAAAGAGAAGTGAAAGGCGCTATGGCCAGAAGCTTTATGCCGGAAGTAACTACCGAAAAAGAGTTGAAAGATCTCCAGTTGAGGGGTCTCAAATGGACGGTTACCCATGCCTATGAGGGATCGGATTTCTACAAAAAGCGGCTCGATGAAGCAGGGGTAAAACCGGATGATATTCGCGCCTTGGATGATATAAAACGGCTGCCTCTTACCACCGCCAAGGACTTGCAGGAAGGCTATCCCTTTCCCTTACGGTCGGTGCCTTTTAAGGATATTGTGAGGATCCATGCCTCATCAGGCACCACAGGCAAGAGAAAGGTGCTTTGCTACACCCAGAGGGATATCGATGACTGGGGCGATTTCTTTGCGAGATGCTATGAGATGGCGGGATTAACCCAGGAGGATCGGGTCCAGATAGCAGTAGGCTACGGGGTGTGGACAGCCGGCGTCGGCTTTCAGCTTGGTTGCGAAAAGTTCGGCGCCATGGCGATTCCCGCAGGTCCCGGCAATATCGATATGCAGTGTACGTTTCTCGTTGATTTCCAATCCACCGTGCTGTGCTGTACTGCCTCTATGGGGCTGCTCATGGCAGAGGAGGTAGAAAAGCGGAACATAGGGGACAAGATCAACCTAAAAAAGGTGATCTTTGGATCGGAACGCTCGAGCGATGCGATGCGAAAGCGGATCAAGGAGCTTCTCGGGGTGGAGCATATCTTCGATATTCCCGGCATGACAGAGCTTTACGGCCCCGGAACCGGGCTTGATTGCGTGCATCATGAGGGCATCCATTACTGGGCGGACTACTATATCCTGGAGATACTCGATCCGGAGACCCTTGAGGAGCTCGAGGATGGAGAGATCGGGGAGATGGTGGTCACCACCCTCAGGAAGGAGTGCTCCCCACTGATCAGGTATAGAACGAGGGATCTTACCAGGATTATCCCGAAGCGGTGTTCTTGTGGATCCCTGCTTCCCATGCACGATGCCCTGTTGGGCCGGTCCGACGATATGTTCATTATGAGGGGGGTGAATATCTATCCCAGCCAGGTGGATGCAGTCCTGTCGACTATCCCGGGGGCCGGAAGCGAGTATCAGATCATTCTGGACAGAAAAGAGGATGGTAAGGATTACATGACCGTGAAGGTTGAGCGGGCTCAGGGACAAGACCCATCAAGGGATGGGGGTCTCAAGAAGAACATAGAGGATGAGATCAAGAAGCAGATCCTGGTGAGCGGTGCAGTGAGCATCGTCGCCTACGGAGAGCTGCCCAGGTCTGAGAGGAAGAGCAAGAGGGTGTTTGACAACCGGGAAGAGCAGTAAGGGGGTTGAGCCATGATAGAGTATGACTACATAAAACCCACGACCTTGCAAGAGGTGTTTGCCCTCCTTAAGGAGTACGGTCCTAAGGCAACCCTCATCGCAGGCGGGACCGATGTGATGATCAATATCAGAAACAAGGAGATTTCCCCGGATATCCTCATCTCGCTTCGGGGGCTGAACGATCTTTGTTATATCAGAAAGAATGACGGCTGCCACATCGGCGCCCTTGCCACACACCGGATGGTGGAGCAATCGGATATGGTCAAGGCAGAGCTCTCAGCCCTTCATGATGCCGCCTCGCAGGTGGGATCAGTACAGATCAGAAACGTTGCCACGATCGGCGGGAATATCTGTAATGCCGCTCCCTCAGCCGATACTGCCGGCCCTCTTTTAGTTTTGGATGCCGTCGTGGTATTGGAGGGTCCCGGCGGAAGGCGGAGCGTGCCCATAGCCGACTTCTTTACCGGCCCTTCTGCGACCGTCCGGAAAGCCGATGAGGTTCTTATTGAATTTCATATCCCTGAGCAATCAAAGCATTTCGGCAGCGCTTACTGGAAACACGCACGGAGAAAGGCTATGGACCTTCCTTTATTGGGGATTGCTGTGGGGCTCGCTCTATCGGATAGCGAGGAGATCTCCGATGCCAGAATAGGGTTAACCGTGGCCGCACCGGTGCCGATCAGGGCTCTCAAGGCAGAGGAATTTCTCAGAGGGAAACGCTGGGACAGGGAGGTAATCGCGGAGGCAGGCAGGATTGCCTCATCAGAAGCCTCTCCCAGGGACAGCCTTAGGTCCACGGCATGGTATCGGAGGGACATGATAGAGGTCTTTGTTCCTAGAATGGCCGCATTAGCAGCCGAGCGCATAACGAACAGGTGATAAGGGAGATCGAGATGAAAAAGGTATCCATATCGTTTACGTTAAACGGCGATACGGTAACGGCTGAAGTGCCGCCGAGCTGGACACTGCTCAAAACACTGCGGGAATACTTCGAGCTGACAGGGCCCAAGGAAGGATGCGGTGCGGGCGAGTGCGGCGCCTGCACGGTCATTGTTGACGGAGAAGCGGTCAATTCCTGCATCTATCCAATCCCCGAGGTAGAAGGAAAGTCCGTCACCACCATTGAGGGAGTCGCAGGTCAGGATGGAGCCTTGCACCCCCTCCAGAAGGCCTTTCTTGAAAATAACGGGGTCCAGTGCGGATTCTGCACGCCGGGCATGATCATGTCGGCCAAGTCGCTTTTGGATACAAACCCCACACCGACGCGGGAGGAGATCAGAAAAAGCATTGCCGGCAACCTCTGTCGGTGCACGGGCTACGTTCAGATTGTGGAGTCTATAGAGAAGGCCGCGGAGATGTTTAAAGAGGGAAAATAATCATACCTGCTCAGGTTGAGAGGCCGTAGGCTGAAGACTGTTAGGAAATTAGGTTCAGAGGTTCAGCCGTTGAAACCTTTGAACGGTGAACGGTGAACCTTGGAACCTTCAGTCTAAACACCTT
>CAYPNL010000233.1:0-6783 GCA_964412045.1 uncultured Desulfobacteraceae bacterium | reverse complement strand
AAAGGTCTTCGCGCTCACGGCAGGAGGGATACTGTTTTGGTTTACCCTCTTTTTCTTTGTCTACAGGATACTCGTCTATTTTTCCTCCCAAGAGATCATCGGCGATATCCTTGCTCGACATCTCCTGTCCATGGTCCTTCTAATCTTTTTTTCCATGTTGATCTTCAGCCATATCATAACCTCTTTCTCAAACCTCTACCTATCTCACGATCTGGAACTATGTCACGCTTCTCCAGCAGCATTGCCCGAATTATTTCTAAGCCGTGCCTTTTATACGATACTCGATAGCTCATGGATGCCCTTAGTATTCGGCCTCCCGGTAGTCATAGCATACGGGATAGTGTACCGTGCCGGATTGTCGTATTATCTGAGCCTGCTCTCTGTGTCTTTCCCCTTGATTCTTATCGCTGCCGGTATAGGCATCATGGTGATCATGGTGTTGGTGAGGTTTTTCCCCGCCCAGAGGGCGCGGGATATTACCATGTTTCTTACGATTATCCTGATCATTATGCTCTATCTGCTGTTCCGATTCCTGAGGCCTGAGAGGCTGGTCAACCCTGATGCATTCATGAGCGTCGCCCACTACCTAGGAGCATTAAAGGCGCCCGATTCGCCGTATCTACCGAGCCGCTGGGCAGCGGAACTCCTCTGGGCTAAGCTGACCGGTTCCCCGATGTCTCAGATGTTCAACAGCCTCCTGCTCTGGACTACAGCAGCCGCGCTGGTGGTCATCGATCTCTGGATAGCCGAGCTCATATATTTTAGCGGTTTCTCAAAGGCGCAAGAGGCAAAGACAAGAAGCCATGCCGGCAAAAAGATCCTTGACAAGATGGTTTCGGCGATCACAAGACCATTAGGCTCTGACACCACCTCCTTGATAGCCAAGGATGTGAAGGTTTTTTTCCGGGATAACAGCCAATGGTCCCAGCTTCTTCTATTGGGCGCACTGGTGGTGGTGTACCTCTATAACTTCAGCGTGCTGCCACTGGAGCGAAGCCCGATTCAATCCATCTATCTTCAAAATGCCTTATCATTCTTGAATATCGGCTTGGCCGGGTTTGTTATCTCAGCCCTCTCTGCCCGATTTATCTTTCCGGCAGTGAGCCTCGAGGGCAATGCGTTCTGGATTATCCTTTCCTCCCCGATTACGGCCAAGCGCTTCCTCTGGTCCAAATTTATCGCTTACCTTATCCCTATGCTTATCCTGGCCGAGCTGCTCATCATCGCTACGAACTACCTCTTGAAGGTTACTACTTTTATGATGGTGTTATCCTCTGGGACTATTTTCTTTTTGGTTTTCGGGATCGTGTCCCTGGGTATCGGCTTCGGTGCGATGTACCCCAACTTCAAACATGAAAATATCGCCATGGTGGCTACGGGATTCGGGGGAGTCATGTACATGATAACCAGTGCAGTATTCATTGCCTTGGTTGTTGTGCTGGAGGCAGGGCCTGTCTACACTATACTCTCCGCACACTTCAAAGGGGAGGCAATCACCTGTCTCCAGTGGTTTTGGATAGTGAGTTCCTTTTTTCTAGCTCTGGTGCTCATAATCATAGCCGTGCAGCGACCTCTGGCTGCCGGCCTGAAGGCCCTTGCCGAGTATGAGGGGTAATGGTTGCTAAGGGGGTTCCAGGTTCAATGCTCAAGGTTCAAAGGTTATCATCTACGGATATTATTGACTTTATTGATAAGGCCTGGGTGAGACCCATAGCAGCCCAGCAGGTAATTTTAACCGGGAACCGTGAACGGTGAACCGCTCAACCTAGGAGCAAGTATGCCTCAATACGAGTATGTCGGCAATCTTCATATCCACTCTCGATACTCAGACGGGGCCGGAACCCATTCCGAAATAATAAACGCGGCGAAAAGGGCAGGGCTGGATTTCATAGCCCTGAATGACCACGCACATCTCACGAGGCTTCACCTCGAGGAGGAAGGTTATCACAAGGGGATTCTTGTGTTGGTCGGCTCAGAGATCGGCACGAGGTTTCACCACTACCTCGCCTATGACATCAAGGATCAGATAGATGATGAGAGATTATCACCTCAGGAGGTAATTGATGCTGTAACCAGACAGGGCGGGTTCGGGTTTATCGCCCACCCCTTTGAGAAGGGAATGCCCTATATGGAAAAGGGCATTGCCTACACATGGAATGATTGGTCCGTGGAAGGCTTTACCGGGATTTGTATCTGGAATTTCACCTCCAGATGGAAGGAAAATGTGAAATCTTTCTGGAGCGCTTTATTCCACCTTCTTTTTAAAAAGCATACCTTAAAAGGGCCCAGCACGAGGACCCTTTCCACATGGGACAGGCTCTGCCGTGACCGGAGGGTTGTAGCAATAGGAGGCTCGGATGCCCATGGTTCAACCATGAAAAGGGGATTGATTTCCTTTACCCCCCTCACCTATGAGTATCTCCTTGGAACCATTACTACACATGTTCTCTTAAACGATCCGCTGAATGGAGATCCGATACAGGATAAAGGGCTTATTTATAGATCTCTAAAGGAGGGGAGTTGCTTCCTTGCGCATGACGGGCTTGCCCCATCACGAGGCTTCAGGTTCACCTTTATCAAGGATGGAAACGAAGCGAGCGTAGAGATGGGACAGGAAGCCGAAGCTTCCCATGGAATCTTGATGATTGCACTGCCTGACCATGGGCTTATCAGGGTGATACGAAACGGCGCTCTCTATAAGAGGGGATATGGGAGTGAGCTTGCTGTGAGGCTATACGAGAAGGGCGTTTACCGGGTAGAGGTCTTACGGAAGACGGCGATGTGGGGGTTTCGACCCTGGATCTTTTCTAATCCTATCTATCTTCGCTCCTGAGAAACTGTGAGTTGCTTTGATGTATCACTCTGAAACGAAGCGCTGGCGTTGTGTTCTAACATCGGGGAATCTCAATGTCCATGCTGCCAGGGCAGAGAAAAGATTTTTTTGTCCGTGTCTTTTCATTCTGTTTTTCATTCTTGACAAACAGGCTGCTCAGGAGTTATACAATCACTACCTCAAGCAATGAGAAATTTTACACCAAAAGGAGGAGCCGGCCTTGATAACAGGCCACCGATATAAACCCGCCTGATAATTCACCGTATGGTGCTCCTATCACGCATGAATGGGAGCGCTTCCTTGTATAGTTTTATCACGTATCCCGTATAAACAGTTATACTTCTGATAGCTTAAGAGCCGAGGGCGCAGCTAGTCGCAGAGGGAATGACTTTGCCTATCTGCTCAATGAAGCGTGGTGTGCATTCGCCGCAGGCAAGCTATATAGGACTAGAAAGGAGTTTATCGATGATGACAAGCCCTTTTGGTAAGCATATCCTTGCGGAATACTACGAATGTGAGTGCACGTACCTTGACAGTGAACCGGCAATAAGAGAATTGATGTTGGAGGCGGCATCAATAAGCGGATCAACCATTGTCGGCACTATATTCCACCACTTCAGTCCCCAAGGCGTCACCGGCGTGGTGGTAATAGCCGAGTCACACCTGGCGATTCACACATGGCCGGAATTCAGATATGCATCGGTGGACATTTTTACCTGTGGAACGCACCTTGATCCCTGGGCTGGATTTGAATACCTGAAAGAGAGGCTTCAGTCCCGGAAGTCGCTGAGCAAAGAGATTATCAGGGGGATCATTGATGAGGGATTGAGCTCTTTAGCGTATAGCGGAAATGCCTCCTCAGGGATTTGAAAGATCAAAGTCGCGAACCCATTCTATGGGCTGATTAGGAATCCCAAGCCATGTGACATGGCTCTCGTTGCCGTGAACTTCAAAAGCTCCTTGCAAAAGTTCATCGGTTGAGCCCACCCGTCCAAGCATCCAATTTTGTTTCCTGGAGCTCTTGGCACTGATATCCTCGCCACGACTCCAGGCATGCCTAAAGAGGATCATCCCGAGCTTTATTGTATTCATCTCAGAAAACCACGTCCTCTGGGCGCGGATTCTTTTCTTGACTCCTATCTCGGCTCTGCTGATAATGCTGAGGAAAAGATCATCCCCCCTTGTCCTGTAATGGACAATTGACAAGGTATAATAAGCCTGCCCGGCCAGGGGCCGGAGAGCAAAAAAGACATCCCCTGTTCTTTCGCACTGTGATCTCTGAGAAGTGAGGGTGAAAAAGTGAAAGGCCGAATCGGTATTACAGAGAAAGATCGTACCTATTCAGGTAGATAGGCTGAAGACTGTTAGGAAATTAGGTTCAGAGGTTCAAAATTCAGAGGTTCAGCCGTTGAAACCTTTGAACGGTGAACGGTGAACCTTGGAACCTTCAGTCTAAACAGCTTCAGGCTGACTACGTGAGTAGTCACGAAAGATCTGAACAAAGGGAGGAAAAAATGGAGCTTAGTAAAGGAGGCGGAATCAGTTTAGCCATGATCCTTTTCGGGATCGTGATAGTTCTTACAGCCTGCGCCTCGACACCCGAGGTGGAGAGGAAGGCCGTTGACACCACTATCGATTTGAGCGGGCGCTGGAACGATTCCGACTCGAGAATGGTGTCAGAGGAGATGATCAGCGATTGCCTGAATAGACCTTGGATGGAGAGCTTTTCTGCTGCGCATGGAGGCAAACCTCCAACCGTAATTGTTGGACAGGTGAAGAATAGAAGCCATGAACACATTAATGTACAGACCTTTGTCAAGGATCTGGAGAGGGCTTTAATCAATTCCGGCAGGGTTCAGTTCGTCGCGGCGAGAGGCGAAAGAGAGGGAGTGAGAGAGGAGAGGCTCGATATGGCAAAGCATGCCTCCGAGGAAACCATGAAAGGCCCAGGCGAGGAGATAGGGGCTGACTTCATGCTGATCGGAACCATAAACACGCTTAGGGATGAGATAGAGGGCAAGGCAGTGATGTTCTACCAGACCAATCTTGAATTGATTGACATGGCCAATAATCTCAAGGCCTGGGTAGGCGAAACCAAGATTAAAAAGCTCATCAAAAGGCCGAAGGCGACGTGGTAGTTGGTTGAAGCGTGGTAGATATGGCCGGAGTCGTGCGGGAAAGAGCGCTCCGTTGTTTTCTTTTTCTCACAGCAAGCCTCCTTTTTTCTTCTTGCGCTCCTACGCTTGAGCAATATCCGAAGATAAACCAGTATCTTCTTGCCGGGGACTATGGTTCCGCATATACGGCAGTTGAGCAAAGCAAGGAGCGGTATGCCGAAAGAAATGCGGTACTCTACTACCTTGACGAGGGAATTATCCTGCATTTTGCGGGACGCTACAAGGAGAGCAACCAGAGCTTTTCTAAGGCAGAGTCTATCATGGATGAACTCTACACCAAGTCCATCTCAAAAGAGGCGGCATCCTTTGTAATCAGCGACAATACGGTTCCGTACCGTGGGGAGGATTTCGAGATGGTCATGGTAAATCTCTTCTCGGCACTGAACTATGCGGGGTTACGGAGCTGGGAGGATGCCGTGGTTGAGGCCAGAAAGGTTGACGCCAAATTGAACCTCATCAATAGCACGTATGAAGAGGAAAAGAAGAATGTCTACAAGGAGGATGGATTTATTCGCTTCCTGATGGGAATATTTTACGAGAGCGAGGAAGAAATCAACGATGCCTTTATCTCATACCGTAAATCGGAGCAGATCTATAGAGAGGACTACGCAGCGAACTACGGGGTCGCCCCGCCGCCGATTCTTATCGAAAATCTGCTCACCTCAGCCGATGGCTTGGACTTCTATGAGGAAACCACTCAGATTAAAAAACAATATCCCGATGTTGCCTTTATGCCTGCGGAAACGAAACGAACCATGGCCGAGGTATTCATTGTCCATTATAATGGCCTGGGCACGGAAAAGATGGAGGAGTATTGTATCGTTATGATGCCCGACGGATATGTCATGAAGATTGCCTATCCGAAGTTCGTAAAGAGGTCCTACGGGATCTCCCATGGTGAGATTATCCTGAAGAATCTGAAAACCGGCATATCCTATTCCTGCACCACAGTCTTGATGGAGGATATTGCATCAATTGCCGTTGTCAATCTTGAAAATCGGATCAACAGGATTAAGGCTAAGGCTATAGCGCGGGCCACCATGAAATATCTGGCGAGCGTAGCAGCGAGTAAGGCGGTTCAAGAACAGCATGGGGAATTGGTCGGTATGCTGACTCAGATGACCGCAAATATCGCAAGCGTGGCAACGGAACAGGCAGATCTGAGACACTGGAGGCTGCTGCCCGCTGAGATCAGGATAGGAAGAATCATAGTCCCGGCCGGAGATTACTCGGGGAGCATACGATTCGTTCGTGCTGGCGGAGCTGCGATCCACGCACAAGAGATTCCCCCTTTTTCCCTCAGGGAAAAGGAGAAAAGATTCTTCACGTACCGGACCCTTCGATAGCCCGGTGAAATCTCGAAGGAGGAAGCTGATCAATGAGGATAATTCATATACTTTGTTATCTGATATGTATCTCTGTCTTCATGGCAGCGGGATGCGCCCCTACGAAACAAGAGATCCCCACAGAGGAGATTCGGGGAAGGGCTGATCGCGCCTTCGATGAGTTGCAAAAGGAGGAGACCGGGGAAAAGGGGATTTCGGAAGGTGAGCGGAGCTCCGCACTGGCACCCCCTGAAAAACCTCCTCAGGAGAAGGGCGGCGCGGTTCAGGCGACACAGGGCACGAGGCCTGATTGGGTGGATGGGGAGAGTGTTCAGTATCCGGAATCACGCTATCTCACAGGGGTCGGGTATGATGCCGACAGAAAGGTGTCGGAGGATAAGGCCAGGGCCGAGATCGCCAAGATATTTGTGAGCGAGATCAACTCCCG
>CAYPNL010000232.1:0-2216 GCA_964412045.1 uncultured Desulfobacteraceae bacterium | reverse complement strand
GAAAAGCAGCTTAACAAGACGACGAAAAAGGCGGGTTGACGCTGGGGACGAGTTTTGCGAACTATACAACAAGGGAACGCTAGAATGGATCTTATGTAGCACGGGCTACCTACCCCGTTCAAACTTCTCGTTCAGATGTTCGAACCGATCGTCCACCGTCTTTTGATACGCCTTGATATCCCCCTCGGTCAGGTGCCTGAACCTGCCCTGCATCCGCATGTATTTCTCCACCGGGATGATCTCATCAGGGATCACTGTCTGTCGATACGCCTCGCTCTGTTCCACCTCATACAGGGGAAAGATGTTGCTCAATACCGCGAGTCTCATCGCCTCAATGGATAAGTTCTCAGGCATCCTCCAGCCCGTAGGGCAGGCGGCAAGCAGATGGATAAACTTTGTTCCCTGTATGGACCTGGCCTTTTTAAACTTGGCGATCATATCGTGGGGATAGGCGGCGGTTGCCGTGGCCAGATACGGGATCTTGTGGGCGATCATGATCGCATCGATATCCTTCTTGGGCTCTGCTTTTGGATTCTTCACGGGGGTCGTGGTGGTCCAGGAGCCGAGCGGTGTGGCGCTGGAGCGCTGGATGCCGGTATTCATGTAAGCCTCGTTATCATAGCACACGTAGATAACATCCTCGTTTCGCTCAGCAGCGCCTGAAAGGGCCTGGATGCCGATATCCAGCGTGCCTCCGTCGCCTGCCCATCCCACCACGCAGATATCATCCCTGCCCCTTCTCCGGAACGCAGCCTTGATGCCTGAGATGGTGGCTGCTGTTGTCTCAAAGGCGCAGTGGAAAAGCGGGACATCCATAATAGAGAAAGACCAGGTTCCCGGTATAATGGTCCAGCAGCAGGCAGGTACGGCGAACACGGTGGGCTTCCCGAGCCCTTTTAATGCCAGCCTCATGGAAAGGGAAGCCCCGCACCCGGCGCAGGCCAAATTGCCGGAGGTGAGCAGTTCATCCTCCGGAATATACTGATTATCAAATCTTTGATTTGCACTATACATAGTTCACCCCTATCCACATGTCCGCATCATCCGGCCGATCATCCCGGCTTGTCTTGTCGTAGATCTCCTCAATGGTCTTCACACTGATATCACGCCCACCGAGACCGGCAATATAGCCGTAGAGGAGCGGGCGTTCGTCATCAGGGAGTTCATAGAGTGCGCTCCTGATCTCCTGCGCCCAGACACCGATAGCACCGGGTGAGAAGTTTCTATCGATTACCGCTACCTTTTTCTTCCCTCTCAGGGTATTGACAACCTCTTCCCTCGGGAAGGGCCGGAGTGTCTTGAGTTTCACCATGCCGACGTCCTTCCCTTTTTCTCTGAGAGAATCTATGGCATCCCTGCTGGTGGATGCCGCTGTCCCGGAGACTACCAAAACCACCTCTGCGTCCTCGGTCCGGTATTCATCAACCTGGCTATAGGCCCTCCCGAAGACCTCGGCAAATTCGTTATGCACCTCGGTGATGACAGCCTTTGCCTTCTCCATGTCCCTCTGGACCTGCCACCTGAATTCCATGTAGGCATCGGCCATGGTAATGCCGCCGAAGGTCTTTGGATTATCCGGATCAAGCCAGCAGTCTCCTGGATCAAAAGGCGGGAGAAAACCCCTCACGCGTTCCTTCTCCGGTATATCAACGGGCTCTGCTGTATGGGAAAGGAAGAATGCATCCAGGACTACCATTACCGGAAGTCTTACCCTCTCCGCGATCTTGAAGGCCACAATGGTGGTATCCAGTACTTCCTGGTTCCCCTCGCA
The DNA here is from genome assembly GCA_964412045.1 of uncultured Desulfobacteraceae bacterium. GTDB lineage: Bacteria > Desulfobacterota > DSM-4660 > Desulfatiglandales > B25-G16 > B25-G16. The sequence goes on along the minus strand of CAYPNL010000232.1, from coordinate 445 downwards.
GTAGAGCTGGATCCATCCGGTTTCTCTCTGGGCCACGGAGTCTGTCTGGTCGCTCCAGATGCTCCATGGGGCTGCCGCTGCCCGATTGACGTTTGCAAGCACCACGGGTGTTCTCGCACCGGCTGCATAGTGGAGCATCTCATGCATCAGGAATAATCCCTGCCCGCAGGTGGCCGTAAATGCCCTGGCCCCACCCATGGCTGCCCCAATGCAGGCCGCCATGGCAGAATGCTCGGACTCCACCCTGATATACTCGAAATCCGCCAGTCCTTCAGACTGCATAGTGGCGAGCTCCTCGATGATGGTCGTCTGCGGCGTAATCGGATAGGCGGCTACCACCTGCACATCAGAGAGCATTGCAGCATAGGCGACCGCGACATTTCCTGTGATAACCTTTCTCATCCTGCTACTCCATAAATTCCATTCTCATTGCCCCCCGCGGACA
>CAYPNL010000231.1:0-3470 GCA_964412045.1 uncultured Desulfobacteraceae bacterium | reverse complement strand
TTGACCTCCTCGGGTGCGTGTGTTATTAAATGAATCCCCATTCACAAATAACCGCTCTCGCTGATGATTTAAACAGGAGGTTACGATGATTCACACGGTACAGCCTGCCTTTGACCGCTATCTGGGGGTTCCCGGCTTCGTTCTTCTCCTCTTCATCCTGTTCGTGGGTCTGGCCCTCTTTGTCTACATCATCTACAGAAGGTACCAGCTGCTGAGATTAGGCAATCCGGATATTCGGTTCGACGCCCTCAAGCAGCGGTTTTATGATTTCATCATGTACGGCATCCTCCAGTGGAGACAGCCTCGATACCTCTGGATCGGCATCCTCCATATCATGATTTTCTGGGGTTTCGTGGTGCTGGCCCTGCGCACCATAAGCCTCTATGCTATAGGCATACACCCTGGACTCACCCTGCCCTTTATGGGAGGCATCCTTGGAGATCTTTATCAGCTTGTCAAGGACCTTTTCGAGATTATCGTGCTGTTCGCCTGTGTTGCGGCCATCTTGAGGCGCGCGATCAGTAGGCCGGAACGATACGAGTTTAAGCACGGTAAGGCCCACAAATTTCACGCCTATCTCGTGCTGGGCCTTATCGGGTTCCTCATGGTAACTGATATGGCCTTAGACGGGAGCGGGCTTCTTCTCGGAGAGCAAACCCGTTGGTTTCTTCCGGGGGCTTACGGCGCCTCGCTCCTTCTCAGCGGGCTTGATCAGGCCGCGCTCACGAGTGTGTTTCTCTGGAACTACTGGCTCCACATACTCACCATTATGGTATTCCTCAATTACCTGCCGCTCGGGAAACATTTTCACATCATCACAGCGCTCCCGAATGTGTTCCTGAGAAAACTCACGAAGGGCGCCATCAAACCTCCAAGGTGGGGCGTTGAAAATATCGAAGATCTCGAATCCCTCGGGGTTGAGAAGTTCGAGGATTTTACCTGGAAACACATCCTTGACTTTTACACCTGCACCGAATGCGGCCGTTGCTCCGATAACTGCCCAGCCAATAGCGTAGGACGTCCATTGTCGCCAATGGAAGTGACCATTAAAATCAGGGATTATGCCTATAAGAGCAAGCCCCTGTTCCCCTTCTTGGGAAAAGGTGAGCCCCCCGACCCGGACCAACCTTTGATCGGCACGATCCTCACCCCTGATGAGATATGGTCATGCACCACGTGCGGGGCATGCGAGGAGGAGTGCCCGGTGTTTATCGAATATATCGATAAGATGGTTGACCTCAGGAGATACATGGTTGAATCGGCCATGATCCCAAAAGACTTCCAGGATGCGCTGCTCCGCTTTGAGAAGACGGGCAATCCCTTTGGCAAGCCGCCCAGCAAGAGAGCCGATTGGATCAAGGAGCTCGAAGGTGTCCCGGTTACCATACTCGATGAGGGGGATGAGGTGGATGTGCTCTACTTCGTGGATTCCTATGCCTCCTTTGACCCGCAGATCCAGCAGATCGCTATGGCCGTCGTAAAGGGACTCCATACGGCAGGTGTCTCCTTCGGCATTCTGGGCCCCAATGAATCCGATTCAGGCCACCAGGTAAGGAGGCTCGGCGAGGAAGGCCTTTTTCAGTTCCTGGTGGAGCAGAATACGGAAGTATTCAAGAGCATTCGGTTCAAAGAGATTGTCACCACAGATCCTCATGCCTTCAATACCCTGAAGAAGGATTATCCGAGCGCCTTCACGGTCAAGCATTACACGGAATTCTTTCTTCCCCTGATCGAGAGCGGGCGCTTGAAGCCCTCCAAATCCCTTGACAACGGCGATGTATATACCTACCATGACCCGTGCTACCTGGGAAGACACAACGGTATCTACGAGCCCCCAAGAAAAATACTCGCCTCAATCCCGGGAATTAAGACCGTGGAGATGGAGCGCACCAGGGACAGGAGCTTTTGCTGCGGCGGGGGTGATATCAATCTCTGGTACGACATCGAGCAGGAGGAGATGAGGATGGGTGAGAAAAGGGTAGCCATGGCCCACGAAGCAGGGGCCACCGTAATCGTTACAGCATGTCCCTTCTGCCTGCTCAATTTCGACGACGCCATCAAGACCAGCGGCCTTGAAGGGCAGATGAGGGTCGTGGATCTCATGGAGCTCTTCATGAGCACCGTATAAGTTTTATGGTCTCGTACAAAGTCGTTTTCCCATTTTTCTGTCATTCCGGCGGACCGTGGATCGGAGCCTGTCCTGGACTTGATCCAGGATCCAGGGCAGGCGCCGGAATCCAGTAAATTCAATAGGTTCTGGATGCCGGATCATCCACCCTCCGTAGCATAGCTACTGCGGAGGACGGGAGTCCGGCATGACGATTGGAGGACTCTTTACGAAATCATCAAGAATTGACAATTTAAACATTGAAGGAAATTCTAAGGAGGAATGAGATGGATATTGTGGTATGCGTAAAGAGGGTGCCTCTCACCGAGGAGGTAGACCTCATGATTGATGCGCAGAGGAAGGGGATCAAGCAGGATCAGCTCGCCTTTGTCCTCAATGATTGGGATAATTACGCCATAGAAGAGGCGGTTCTCATCAAGGAGAAGCACGGCGGAACGGTAACCGCCATAACCGTGGGCAACGAGGATGACGAGGAGGTCCTCCGGCGTTGTCTAGCCATGGGCGCAGACAGGGCCATACGGGTTGAGGCGGGCGATATGAGCAGGTTCGACAGCTATGTGATCGCAAAGATCCTCTCACGGGTGGTGAAGGATCAGCCCTATGACCTCATATTCACCGGGGTCCTGGCCAATGACGATTACCACAGCATGGTCGGCATGATGATGGCAGAGGAGCTGGGCATCAACCATGTGAATATGGTGATCGGCATCGAGGTAAAGGATGGAAGGCTTCGGACCACATCCGAACTCGAGGGCGGTCTCGGCGAGGTCTCTCTTGTTGAGCTCCCTGCCCTTCTGGCAATACAAACAGGGATCAACGAACCGAGGTATGTATCCATCCTCGGCATTCGAAAGGCGGCCAAGAAAGAGTTGAAGGTCATGGATCTCTCAGAGCTGGGCTTGTCCGGTGAGGAGCTTGCTCCCAGGTCTCTCATCGAGGAGGTATACCTTCCTCCTGAAACCGAGGGTGCTCAGATACTCTCCGGAGACCCGGATACGATAGCCGCAACGGTAGTTGAAATCCTCACAAAGAAGGGGGTGATGGGATAGATGAGCGAGATATTTGTCATTGTTGAACACAGGCTGAATGAGATTAGAGATATCACCTATGAGATGCTCTGGAAGGCATGCGAGCTCGCCCAGGCGCACTCGCATACCGTTACCGCTGTTCTGCTCGGCCATGAGGTGAACTCCCTGGCCGAACAGACCTCAGATAGGGCCGATAAGGTTCTGCTTTTTGACGACGAGCGTTTTCAGAACTTCAATGCAGGCACTTATAAGGAGATTATAGCCGGATTGATCAGGGAATCCAATCCCATCCTCACCCTTATCGGCAATACCGC
>CAYPNL010000230.1:0-8422 GCA_964412045.1 uncultured Desulfobacteraceae bacterium | reverse complement strand
TCTTTTGGCTACAACAACCTCGTGGTGGACATGAGGTCCTTGTCCGTGATGAAGGGTTTTGGGTATCCTGTCGTATTTGATGCCACCCACAGCGTTCAGTTGCCGGGGGGAAGGGGCGGGTCATCAGGCGGACAGCGTGAATTTGTCGCCCCGCTTTCAAAGGCCGCGGTTGCCGCAGGTGCCGACGGCGTTTTTTTAGAGATACATCCCGATCCCGGCTCAGCCCTTTCAGATGGCCCGAATTCCCTTCCCATTGATCGGGTTGAGCCGCTCGTGATTATGCTTAAGGAGATCCATCGGATAGTGGGGCATGTATCTATGCCTCAGGAAGACTAGATTCAATTTGCTGCAATGCTATTGAGTTTTTCTTTCTTGATAAGGCTTTGAACATGAGAAAAATATCCCTGATCATGTGGCCAATAGCAGGAATAATCACCCTCTTGCTCATTGTTGCCGCCTTTATCATTAAGGGGCCACCCCTCGCTCAGGTTTCCACCAAGGCATCCACGTTGGTTCCCGGAGAATCACTTACCATGTCAGAGCTCAAATACGATCAGGATCATGAGGATGGCCATGCATGGGAGCTCATCGCTGAAGAGGCCCATTTCTCAGACACAGCAGAGGTAGTATCTTTAAAAGACGTGCTGCTAACAGTAGATTCTAAAAAGGACAATTTTTATACTATAAGGGGCAACGAGGGTGATTATTGTAGAAAAACAGAGGAGATTGTTCTAAAAGGAGACGTGGTGGGTAGATCTGCCACCGGTTATCAGATTGAGACGAGCCAATTAACTTATAAACAAAAGGAAGAATCGGTGGTAACCGATAAACCGGTACGGATGAGTGGACCACTTTTTAGGCTGAAGGGAGATGGCCTCTCTGTCGATCTCAAGAGTAATAGATTCAAGGTATGGAGAAACGTGGATACGACTATCACGGGCGGAGATTTTTTTTGAGATGAGGATGCTTCCTTCCATTTTTTCATGGTGCCTTTTGCTCGCCCTCGTGTGTGCAGGACCTCTTCGCCAGCAATGCACTGCCCAGGAAAAGGAGTCTGCCGGGGGCATCTCCTCGGAGAAGCCCATGGTCATTCATTCCGATACCCTGCTCTTTGATCAACAGCAGGGGATAATTACCTTTGAAGGCAAGGTAACGGCGAGCAGCAATGATCTCGTGGTAGATTGCAATAAGATGATCGTCTACCTCAATGAGGATCCGTCGAACGGATCGAGCCTGGAATCAGGGAGGATAGAAAAGATTATTGCCTTAGGTGAGGTGGTAATAAATCGTTCTGATGGGGGTATAGCCAGGGCCGGGAAGGCGGTGTTCTATCAGAATGAGGGAAAGGTGGAGCTTACCGAGAATCCCTCGGTTCAACAAGGCCCGGATCTCGCTGAGGGACACCGGATTGTGATGTACCTAAAGGAAAATCGAAGCATTATAGAGGGTAGTGCGGCACAGAGGGTCAAGGCTACCCTGTTCCCCAAGGAGGAAGGGGATCAATGACGCGGGCCGAGGACAGGGATTGCTTGAAGGTCAAGGGTCTTCGTAAGATCTATGGGACGAGGGCTGTTGTGAATGGGGTAGAGCTGGAGGTGAACATCGGCCAGATTGTTGGGCTCCTCGGACCAAATGGCGCCGGCAAAACGACCACGTTTTATATGATCGTCGGCCTTCTTCCTGTTCAGGAAGGCCGGATATTCTTGAATGGAAGAGATATTACCAGTGAACCCATGTACAAAAGGGCACGGCAGGGTCTCCATTATCTCTCACAAGAGCCGTCGGTATTCAAAAAATTAACGGTTGAACAGAACCTGCTGGCGATCATGGAGATTGTCAATATTCCGTCGCACAAGAGGCAGTTGTTTCTTCAGGCGTTGCTTGCAGAGTTGAATATAGCTCCCCTGGCAAAACAAAAGGCCTATTCGCTGTCGGGTGGTGAGCGAAGGAGGCTGGAGATTACCAGGGCGCTGGTCACCAACCCCAAATTCATCTTGTTAGATGAGCCGTTTGCCGGTATTGACCCGTTAGCAATCAATGACATCAAGCAGATCGTCACCGGGCTCAAGGAGAGGGGCCTCGGGGTTATCATATCAGACCATAATGTCAGGGAAACCTTGGATGTCTGTGATCTCGCCTATATCATTAATGAGGGAGAAATCATTGAGTCCGGTGCACCTGAAAAGATTATCGCCAGTGAGGTGGTAAGGTCCAAATACCTGGGAGAAGGTTTTAATCTATAGGGTTTGCGTTTGTGTGCTATGGGGATTGAACTCAAACAAGCGATGAAGTTGAGTCAGCGCATCATCATGACGCCTCAGCTTCAGCAGGCCATCAAGTTTTTGCAGCTTTCACAGCTCGAGCTCTGCCAAGTAGTGGATCAGGAGATGGAAATGAACCCCCTCCTTGAAGAGCTTCCCCCGCAAGCAGACGAGAGAGCGCCGGAGGAGGAGAGCACTGAGTCAGCCCACAATGAAGAGGCCCTTCCTGAGGTAAGGATAAAGGAGACCTTACGGGAGGATGTCGATTGGGAAGCTTACATAAACGAGTATAACACCGCGTGGGCCAGCTCAGCCCATGAAGAAGGCGATGATAGAGGTTCCTTTGAGAGTTTTATCTCGCCCAAAACGAATCTTTTCTCCTACCTCATGTGGCAGCTTCAAGTAAGTGAACTCAATGATGTGCAGAAGGAGGTCGGCAGATACATCGTGGGCAACATCGACCCTGATGGGTATCTCAGCGCGTCCATAGAAAATATTATGAAAGCCACCGATAGATCTAGAGAAGAAGTGGTAGAGGTATTATATGCTATCCATGAATTCGATCCTGTTGGTGTGGGAGCACGTGATAACAGTGAATGTCTTCTCATCCAGCTTCGCTTTCGCGGCTTGGGGGGAAGTATAGCCGAGAAGATCGTAACCGATCACATAAACCAGCTCGAGAGGAGGCAGTACCACCAGATTGCCAAAAGCCTCGGTGTTTCATTGGAAAAGGTCTTGGATGCAGTGTCAATCATTTCCTCCCTTGAGCTTAAGCCCGGTCTTTTCTACAATGATGAGGAAACCATATACATCACCCCAGATGTATATGTGTACAGAATTGGCGATGAGTTTCACATTGTGCTCAACGACGATGGCCTGCCCAAGTTAAGGATCAGCTCATTTTACAAGGAGATCTTTGCCAGGAAAGATACCGTCTCCCAGACAACGAAAGAGTATATAAAAGAAAAGCTGAGAAGCGCCTCCTGGCTTATCAAGAGCATCCACCAAAGACAGCGGACTATTTACAAGGTAGCGGAGAGCTTGGTAAAGTTCCAAAAGGGGTTTTTTGAATCGGGGCCTTCATGTATGAAGCCGATGATTTTAAAGGATGTAGCCGACGATATCGAGATGCATGAATCCACGGTAAGCAGGGTCATGAATAACAAATATATTTACACCCCTTACGGTGTGTACGAGTTGCGATATTTCCTGAATAGCGGTATTCAATCGGTGAATGGGATGGATATGATTGCGTCCCTAAGCGTGAAGGACAGGATCAAGAAGATAATAAAAGATGAGGATAAGTCAAAGCCCTATAGTGATCAGGAGATCGCAACTATGTTAAAGCGATCAAATATTGACATAGCCAGAAGAACTGTGGCCAAGTACCGGGAGATGCTTGGAATTCTCCCTTCGAATCAACGGAAAAATGCCTATGCCTAAAATCGGGCTCGTAGGTTTCCCCGTTAGAATGTCTAGGGAGCAAACAGCGGAGATGGATTACAGGAGGAGTTTCGCTTTCCATGCGTGTTCAATGCCTGAAGGAATTCTAAGGGGGTTTGTTGTTTTCAAGAACGTGGATTGACGTTTGACTTTTCATTCTAGGATTGTTACATAACATTACTTTTTCAGGAGGTGGTATGACCGTATCATACACATTTCGACATATGGAGCCATCTGAAGAGCTGCGAACTTACGTGGAGGAGAAGATAGAGAAGGTGAAGAAATATTTCGATTCCCCTGTTGATGCCCATATTGTTCTTAAGGTCGAAAAATTTAGGCACATAGCTGATATGACGGTATCCGGCGATGGGAACACCATGAAGGCAGTTGAACAGACTGGCGATATGTACTCCTCCATTGACCAGGTGATGGACAAAATAGAGGAGCAGCTCAGGCGATTCATGTCCAGGAAAAAGGAGTATAAAGTCGAATCTGTCAAGGGCGAGATTTTTGAAGAGAGCGTGATTGAGGCCCAGGAATCTCTGGTTGAATCCGGGCCAAGAATAATAAAGGCTGATAGCGTGGACATTAAACCCATGGATATTAATGAGGCTGCTATGCAGATGGAGCTGTCGAATCAAAATTTTTTGGTATTTACTAATGCGAGGTCAAAACAGATTAACATCATCTATAAACGGAAGGATGGTGATTTAGGCCTCATTGACACACCAATCAAATAGGTACGTGTTAGGGAAATGTGATGAAGCTTTCAGAGATATTACAACCTGAATCTATTATCGCCAATCTAAATGCCCATGATAAGAAGGGTGTGCTCGAGGAGCTGTCAGGGGTTATAACCGATCAGGAACCCTCTCTCAATAGGGGATATCTGCTTCAAATATTACTGGAAAGGGAGAGATTGGGGAGCACCGGCATAGGCGAGGGGGTCGCTTTGCCCCATGGCAAGGTGAATAAGCTGGACAGGCTCTTGGTATCCTTCGGGAGAAGCCCCGAGGGCCTGAGCTTTGATTCTATAGATGATCAACCCGCTTACCTTTTCTTCCTTTTGGTGGCGCCGGAGAATTCAGCCGGCGCACACCTGCAAGCCCTTGCCAAGATTTCCAGGGTTTTAAAGGACAGCAACTTTCGGCAGCGCCTCATGGACGCGAAATCAAAGGACGAGATTTACAGAATCATCGTAGAAAAGGACCGGGAGGGATAACCTTTTTATGGTCGGATTGCTGATTATAACTCACTGTCGGTTGGGTAAGGAACTGCTTGGGGCAGCGGAGTTTATTCTGGGCTCTATCGCGGCCGCGGATTATGTCCTGATCGAGACCTCGGAGGATAGCGATACGGTACGAGAGATCATCGCAAAGAAGATACAGTCTCTTAATCGAGGAAGGGGAGTCCTTGTGCTGACCGACATGTTTGGGGGAACACCATCAAACCTCGCCCTGTCTTTTCTCCAGCAGGACGTGGTAGAGGTTGTCACCGGCGTCAACCTGCCGATGGTAATCGCCGTGGCCCAGAACAGGGGAAAGAACAACCTCGCACAGATTGCGGAAATCGCGAAGAACGCGGGATACCGAAGTATATCCCTCGCGAGCGAATTGCTTAAACCTACTGAAACATAAGGAGATTGCTTCGCTTCGCTCGCAATGACACCACTGTTGACGTTTTACGAAACAAGCAAGTATCGAGTATCAAGCATGTAACAGGAAGGAGGAAGACATGACGATAAAGGTTGGAATCAACGGGTTCGGTCGCATTGGTAGAATGGTGGTCAGAGCAGCATTCAAAAGGGATGATATAGAGTTTCTTGCCCTCAATGATCTCACCGATCCGAATACCCTTGCTCATTTGCTCAAGTATGATTCCGTTCATGGCAGGATAGAGGCAGATGTTGCAGTAGATGGAGACAGTATTATTGTTGATGGAAGGAAGATAAGGATTCTCTCTGAGAGAGATCCAGGGAAATTGCCCTGGAGGGATCTCGGCGTTGATATCGTGATCGAGTCTACCGGGATTTTCAGGGACCGAGCCAAGGCCTCCAAACATATCGACGCGGGCGCAAAAAAGGTGCTTATTTCCGCGCCGGCGAACGATCCGGATATCACCCTTGTGATGGGAGTGAATCATGAGCTCTACAATCCAATACATCACCACATCATATCAAATGCTTCATGCACCACCAACAGCCTTGCCCCTGTGTGTAAGGTCCTGCTCGATGTCTTTGGAATAAAAAAAGGCCTTATGACCACCATACACTCCTACACCACTGATCAAAGGCTTCTGGATTTTCCCCACGAAGACCTCAGGCGGGCTAGGGCAGCAGCGCTGTCAATGGTTATTACCACTACGGGGGCAGCAAAAGCGGTCTCCCTCGTACTTCCGGAACTGGCCGGCAAGATGAACGGGATGGCGCTGAGGGTGCCTACACCCAATGTATCGCTAACTGATCTCGTGGTTCAGCTCGGGAGGCCTGCCTTAGCAGAGGAGGTCAACAAGGCATTCGAGGATGCATCAAGAGGGGATTTGAAGGGCATCCTCGAGTATAGTACCGAGCCCTTGGTGTCCATCGATTTCAACGGAACTACTGCTTCGAGCATCGTTGATAGTCTCTCAACCATGGCGATAGGGGATGACCTGGTGAAGGTGCTCGCGTGGTATGATAACGAGTTCGGCTACGCCAATAGGCTCGTGGATCTAGCGCTTTACATTGGTCAAAAGCCGTAGGATCACGACAATGAGAAAACCCCTTATGGCCGGCAACTGGAAGATGAATCTTTCCCTGGATGAGGCCAAGGATCTTCTGGCCGGGATAAAGGAGGCCCAGGCGGATCTTGATACGATCGATGTGCTGGTTGCGCCTCCTTTCACCACCTTGCACCTGGCACATACCATGCTGGGCGGGACCGGTATCCTTATCGGAGCTCAGAATATGCACTGGGAGCAAGGGGGGGCATTCACTGGTGAGGTCTCTTCCCTTATGATCAGGGAAGCAGGGTGCAGCCATGTGATCCTTGGGCACTCTGAGAGGCGGGCTCACTTTTTTGAGACCAGTGAAGTAATTAACAGAAAGGCAGAGGCTGCAATCAGGGTAGGTCTACTGCCGATTCTCTGTATAGGAGAGACGCTCCAAGAGAGAGAGCAAGGGAGGGCTTTTGACATTATCCGGACGCAGTTGGATGAATCGTTGAAGACTCGTTGTGAGGCCGGAAGCCTCCCGGAGACTTTCATCCTGGCCTATGAGCCTGTCTGGGCCATAGGAACGGGAAGAACCGCTACACCAGAGCAGGCCCAGGAGGTGCACCTTTTCATCCGGAGATGGCTTGATGGGGCATTTGGTCCAGATACGGCAAAGGCTATTCGGATACTCTATGGTGGAAGCGTGAAGCCTGACAACAGCAAGGAGTTAATGGTACAGCCTGATATTGATGGCACCCTGATTGGAGGGGCAAGCCTCAAGGCCGATTCATTCCTGTCGATTATCAGATTTTATATGGATTGATCTTCCCCAACACCGTAGTTCCTCGTATCATTCGCCTATCACCTCATACAAGGGCTCGCCATTTTGAGAGGTTGATGCTCTATACAGAAGGATTATAGAAAAAAATACCCGGATTTAGAAAATAGTTGTTGACACCCTTGATATTTTGCCATATATTGTGTATAATACGTAGAGAAAATACAAGATAAGGTGGATAGGAACCGTGATTTGAAGGCTATTTCCAAAAAAAATAATAACCTGTTATTTTGGAGGAGCTATCAGATCAAATTATTTACAATGCCAGATTCTTCTCAATGTACTACTCGATTGTTGGCTTCATTATTAGTACGATAGAGTGGTACGAAAATCCTCGATTACCTAAAATATAGAGGGTCTCTACATGTATCTCGCATACTGGGGATTACACAGGTTTCCCTTTGATAATGTGGCTGACCCATCCTTTTTCTATCTCTCCGAGACCCATAAAGAGGCGCTCAGCAGATTACTGTATGCATCGAAGATGATGAAGGGTGGCGCGATGTTAACAGGAGAAATAGGCTGCGGGAAAACCTTGATCAGCAGGGTCTACATGAGGAGATTGCAACAGGATGGCTCAGAGGTGAGCCTTATCACCAATCCACCGATCGAGCCGGTAGAATTACTACAGGGAATCCTGCTCGAGATGCATATCAACGAGCTGCCGAACTCAAAGACCAAGCTCCTGCAAATCCTCAACAGCAAGATTATCGCTAATATGGAGCAGAACAAGGAGACAATTGTCATTATCGATGAGGCTCAGATTCTCAATGAAGAAACCTTTGAGGAAGCAAGGCTCCTGTTAAACCTACAGAGCAATAATCGCTTTTTGCTCACCGTTGTTCTCGTCGGGCAGACGGAGTTGAAGATGAAGATCAGGCAAATGAAGCAGTTCGATCAAAGGATTGCTATCCGCTACCACCTTTCTCCCTTCAGTCTAACCGATACTATTAGGTATGTCATGTTTCGAGAGAAAAGGGCGGGGTTTAGAAGAAACGTCTTTACCACCAAGGCTATAGAGAGGATCTATGAGTATAGCAGAGGTGTCCCGAGGGTGATAAATTCGGTGTGCGACTTGTGTCTTTTGATGGGTTATTACAATAAGGGCAGGATAGTCGACTCGGGGATAGTAAAAAGCGTTATGGGTGAACTTGATTAGCGATGATTCGATTTTTTGACCTCGTGGATG
>CAYPNL010000229.1:0-3136 GCA_964412045.1 uncultured Desulfobacteraceae bacterium | reverse complement strand
GCTGAGCCTCGATAGGGAACGGAATGGATTAAGCAACCCCTGGACCCAGAAAAAGGTGCAATACTTCATCGAAGCAGGATGGAAGATAACAAAATGGCTGAACCTTACGATCACATGCGGGCATGAGGAGATTACCAATGCAGGAAACCTAGAGGGAGCAGAGCAGAAAAATCGCATTGTGGCGGGAATGGTGGGTTTTGAGTTTTAAGAAGCGATGAGCTATTTATGCAAACACAACGGTACGATTTATGATAACGACATACAACTCCGGGGAAAATAGAAAAACATGATGAAAAAAGCAGAGTGTATGAAGTCCAAGAGAAAGAATTATTGTCTCTTTGGTGTATTTTTGATCTTTGTCATGATCAATCTCTCCTTCGCGCAAGAACCGAGGCTTCCTTCTCATTTGCAGGAATCTCAGTTTCATCCTCAAAGCGGGCATTCTGAGACGCCGGCCCAAGCCCTTGAAGCTATAAGAGGAAAAGAGATAGAAGGACCTGCACAAGAGGTTTCTTTAGGGGAAAGGGTGACTTTTCCGTGGTCCATTTCAGCCACACCAGGGGATACCTTTGTTGATCTAAACTGGGCCCCTCTCCAGACGATACGAGTGGAAGGGCCCACAATAGAGGAAGAGGTGAGGGGCTATATGATCTTTTACGGTACGGAATCCGGAACGTACACGGAAAGGATCGATGTAGGTGCTGCCTCGAAGTACAGGATCCGGAATCTAAAAAATTACACTCCTTATTTTTTCTCGCTTAAGGCCTATACAAAAACAAAAAAGTTTACCCCATTTTCAACCGAGGTAAGAGCTGTCCCAAAACCAATGGAAGCTCTCAAGTCTACCATCGAAAGCATTTTCTCAGAAGAGCTTTCCCAGACCATATCAAAGGATCTGGAGCAATTCGGCTACACTCTATTCCGCGGCACGGTTTCTACCTTTGCACCGGTGACCGATGTTCCCGTGGGACCGGACTATGTCATGGGCCCTGGCGATCGATTCGACATTACCCTCTGGGGAAGGGTCGAGGGTTCGTATGCGGCAGAGGTGGACCGAAACGGCGAGATAACCCTTCCAAAGGTAGGCACCCTCAAGGTCTGGGGGTTGACCTTTTCTGAGCTGAAAGACTACCTGTTGAGTGAATTCTCCAAACATTATAAAGGCTTTTACATGAACGTGGTCATGGGGAAACTGCGCACCATACGGGTGTATGCGGTGGGAGAGGTGGCAACACCCGGCAGTTATACCCTGAGCTCTCTTTCAACCGTATATAATGCCCTTTTTGCTGCTGGAGGGCCCTCCAAGCGCGGGACATTGCGAAATATCCAGCTCATAAGGAATGGGATCATTCTCCGATCTATCGACCTTTACGATTTTCTCCTGAAGGGGGACAAAAGCCAGGACGAACGTCTTCAGTCTGGAGATACGATCTTCGTCCCCATCATAGGCCCTGTGGTAGGGATTGCAGGGAACGTGATGAGGCCCGCTATCTATGAGATAAAAAATACCCTTACCCTGAGGGAACTGTTCGATCTAGCCGGGGGTGTGACATCATTAGGTTATCTCAATAGGGTCCAGATTGAGAGGACCGTAGCCCACGAAAAGAGGATCGTGGAGGATTTCGATCTCACCGGATACGCAAACCAAGGGGATTTCCCCGCGATAAAGGCGAACCTGAAGGATCGGGACCTGGTGAAGGTGTTCCCCATCCTGCCTACCACGCAAGATATCGTGTATCTGGAAGGGCATGTCAAGCGGTCCGGCGGCTATGAGTTCAAGGAGGGAATGAGGCTGCTCGATCTTATCCCCTCCTTTGATGAACTTCTTCCCGAGCCATACCTGGAGTATGCTGATATTAGGAGGCTGGTTCCCCCGGATTTTCATCCTGAGACCATTCCATTTCATCTAGGCAGGCTTCTCACAGGGGATCCATCACAGAACATCGAGGTAACCGAACAAGACACGGTAACCGTCTACCCCAGGGATACCCTCAGAGAGGTACCGTACGTAACCGTCAGCGGCGAGGTGCAGAGGCCGGGTAAATATCGTCTGCTCGATAATATGAAGGTAAAGGACCTCATCTACCATGCCGGCAACCTGAAACGGAGCGCCTACCTTGCTGAGGCCGAGATCACCAGGCTGGCGAAGACAGAGACGGGTGTTGAATCAGAGACAATACCGATCAACCTGGGCGAGGCACTCCAGGAGAACCCCGAACATAATATCCCGCTACGAGAGGATGACTACATTTTTATCCGGCAGATCCCGGAGTGGTATACGGATAAGACCGCGAGCATGGAGGGAGAGGTCAAGTTTCCAGGTGTGTATTCATTTTCAAAAGGCGAGACCTTAAGCTCTGTGCTGGAGAGGGCAGGCGGCTATACGGAACGGGCCTACCTTAAAGGGGCGGTCTTTACCAGGGAGTCTGCACGGATAAAGCAGGAAGAGAGGCTTACGGGATATATTGCCCAGTTGGAGGAGGATATCCTAAGGTCCCAGGTACAGGTAGCGGAGGCAACCGTCTCAAAGGAGCAGGCCGAAAGCCTGGAACAATCCATGCTGGTAAAGCGGGAGCTCCTGAGGAAAACCAGAGAGGCCCGTGCTACCGGAAGGGTAGTGATTGTGCTCGAGCCCTTGGATGCCTTAAGAGGATCTATCTACGATCTTGAAATGGAGGAGGGCGACACCCTTTTCATACCGCCGGTGCCCAGTGTCGTGAACGTTCTTGGCAGTGTGTATAACCAGACCTCTCTTTTATACATCAGGGGTAAGACAGTTGATTTCTATCTGAATAAGGTGGGCGGTCCCACTCCTGATGCCGAAGAAGGGGAGATATACCTGGTTAAGGCGGATGGTTCGGTGATCAGCAAGACCCAGAAAGGTGCAACCAGGATTGCCTGGGATCAGGATGAAAACAGATGGGTTTCCGGCGGTTTTATGGCAACCCGTGTGGAACGCGGGGACACCATACTTGTGCCATCCAAGGTGACGCGGTTCGTCTGGAAGAGAGAGCTTATGGACTGGACCACCATTCTCTACCAGATTGCCGTAACAGCCGGTGTGGTGATTGCGGCATTTTAGGAGCAGGGGTCAGGGAGCAGGGGTCAGGGAGCAGGGGTCAGGGAGCAGGGGTCA
>CAYPNL010000228.1:0-7376 GCA_964412045.1 uncultured Desulfobacteraceae bacterium | reverse complement strand
TTTGGAGAATCGCTTCTCCGAATCCGAGAGCGCTATCGAGGTGAGGAACATCGAATTAATTCAAAAGGAAAAGGCGGTCTCCGCCCTCAAGGAATCGGTGTATTCCCTCAGGGAAGAAGCAAGAAAACACGAGGACGCTCTCGAACATCTTTCCAATGATCAACGGAGATTTCTTGAGACGGATGCCGTACTGAGCAAGGAGAAGGATGAACTCGCGAAAAAAGCAAAGGGATTCCAATCCGAGATCAAGGAGATAAGCTCAAAATTGACAGAGCTACGGGGATCCATCCAGAAGGTCTCATCCCTTCATTCCAATTGTGAGGCAATCTTGAGGGAAAAGGCAAAGGAGTTGGAAGGGAAAAGGGAGATTGTGGAGGAGGAGAGGACAAGGCATATCGAGTTGACCACCAAGGAGGCGGGTCTAGAGGGTGAGATACGGAACCTCTCTGACATGATTCGTCAGTCAGAGATCAGACGGAATGAGCTTGAGAGGGAGTCGGGGCAGAGTGCACAAAGGCTGGAGACACTATCCGCCTTGTTGCGTGAGAAAAGGGAAATTCAAGAAGGGATTTCAGGCCGAATTGGCTCCCTTGCGAAAGCGATGCAAGAGCAGGAAGCGGAACGAGGGCGCTTAGAGCAGGCAAGGAATACAAAGGAAGCGGCACGCTTACAGGTAGACTCGGAGTTGCGTCTCCTTAGAACCCAATTAAGGACCATACGCGGCCTTATCGAGAACTACGAGGGGTATAGATCGGGCGTTCGGACGATCATGAACACATACGGGCCGAGGACCGGCAGCGGCGGCAGGGTCTTGGGTGTGCTGGCCGACTTCATCAAGGTTGAGCCGGAATTCGAGGCAGCCGTTGAGGCAGTCTTGGATGAGAGGTTACAATATGTGGTTGTGGCTCATCAACGAGACGGCAAGGAAGCGGTAGAGTATTTGCGTTCCAGGAATGTAGGCAGAAGCCATTTCGTTCCGCTGGAGGAGTTTACGCTTGATCAGGCCGGCGGAGTGGAGAGATTCAGTAACAACGGGTTCCCCCTGCTCAGAGATCACATGTCCGTGTCTGACAGATTCAAGCCGGTGGTCGAGTTCTTTATCGGTAACGCTGCATTGGTGGAGAGCCTAACAGGGGCTATTGCTGCATGGAACAATGGAAGAAGAAAACAGACCTTAGTCACGCCTGAAGGAGATCTGGTGGATGAGAGGGGCGTCATCATAGGCGGCAGATTTGGAAAGGACACCGTAGGGCTGCTGCAAAGAAGACGTGAGGAACGGGAGCTGTGCACAACCATAGAGGAAAAGGAACATCTCATCATTTCCCTCCAATCAGAGCTTAATGATATGAGGATCGAGGAGCAGAAAGAAGATGGCATCCTTGTGCAGCTTCAGGATGAGTGGGAGGCGTATATAAAACAGACAAAGGCATTAGAGAAGGAGCTATTCTTAATAGAGGGCGATGCAGAACAACAAACACATCACGCTCGGTATGTAGCTGACCAGCTTGAATCTTTGAAAGGGGATGCAGATGGGAAAAGATCTCGCATGAAGGACCTTGAAGCAACACTCTTGGAATACCGCAGGCAGAAGCAAGGGGTAAAAAGGTCCGTCTCTGAGAGCGAAACCGTGCTTAAGGAACTGGAGTTCAAGGTGAATGACCTGAGGGAAGAGCTCTCGCACATCATGCTTCGATACAACAGGAACAAGGAAGAGGAGAGGGGATTGACCAAGGAGAGGGAGAGGATCGAGCAATTTCTCGGTGAGATGGGCGAGAGGATCATCAAGATAGAAGAGGAGATTCAATCGAATAGAGATCGATACCAGAAATCCCTTGTTCTCGAGAAGGAGCTGAAGGAAACACTAACAGACACGCATGAACGACAGAGAGGTCTCGAAGTCGAAGTTAACGGGAGCGAACAAGGCATAGATGCAATCAGGCAAGAGCTTAGGGACACGGAGAAGGAGGCTGCGCTTCTGCGAGAACGCATAAGCGAGGTAAGGGATGAGATCAACGAGCAGAAAATAGGGGAAGCCGAAGTAGATTTTCAGATAAAGGGTATCGTATCTCAGGTTGGCAGGGATACGGGGATTAACCTTGAGTCAGAGTATCACCGATATCTGGAGGAGGGCTTTTCGCGGCCCCAGTATGAGGCGAAACTCAACGAGAATATCCGCATTAAGGAGCGGATTGGGGAGGTGAACCTGCTGGCCATTACCGAGTATGAGAAGCTGAAGGAGCGCTACGAATACATCAAGGCCCAGGAGCAGGATTTGCTGTACGCAATCGATTCGCTCAACACCGCAATCAGGAGGATCAACAGGGTCTCAAAGGCGAAGTTCATCTCCACCTTGAAGGCCGTTGATGGGAAGCTGAAAGAGGTTTTCCCCATCCTTTTCAATGGTGGCAAGGCATGCCTGAGGTTGATTGATGAAACTCTTCCCCTCGAGAGCGGCGTATTGGTAGAGGTGCAGCCTCCGGGAAAGGCCTTGGTCCACATGGGGCTTCTGTCAGGCGGGGAAAAGGCATTGGCAGCTATGGCGTTGCTGTTTGCCATCTACCTTGTCAAGCCGAGCCCATTTATGATCATGGATGAGGTCGATGCACCTTTTGATGAGGCCAATACGGATCGATTCAATGAGTTGTTGAAAGGGATTGAGAAATCCTCACAGGTGATCATGATTACACACAATCGAAAGACGATGGAGCAGGCTGACCGCTTGTATGGCATCACCATGGATACCAGGAGCGTTTCAAAAATTGTCTCGGTAGATCTCGAGCAGTATCATGAGCCGTTGTCATAGGCAAAGATCGTAGCCCTTTTCAACCCCAACAAAAGAGGATATCCTCTCGAGAGAACCAACGGATTAGGGATCGTTGGTTTACCGCAATAAAGCTGTAACTATCAGGTGCGAATGTTCAAAAAAGGAGAAAGAGTCCTTGGATAGATCAGGTTCATCTCATGAACATGGGATCAAAGGTGGCGGCCTGTGGGCCACGCTTTCCAAGACAAGGAGGCGGCTCTCAGACGGGCTCAATCATATTCTGGGCGGCAAGAGGGTCATCGACTCATCCCTGCTTGAAGAGCTCGAAGAGGTTCTCTTCGCCTCTGATATAGGGGTGGAGATCACGGAACAGCTGGTCGAGGGATTGCGGGAGAAGGCAAACAGTGAATCCCTTGATGGCCCGGAACAGGTAAAGGCTGTATTAAAGGAAGAGATGATATCCATACTGGAGGCAGGCCAAGACGCTTCTCGTGTGGGCCCCATTGATAAGGACCATACAGGCATCCCGGAGGTATTCATGTTCGTGGGGGTCAATGGGGTTGGGAAGACGACTACCATAGCCAAGGTGGCCCATTATTATCAAGGCCAAGGACGGACTGTGCTGTTGGTGGCAGGGGATACCTTCCGCGCTGCTGCCATCGAGCAGTTGCAGGTCTGGGGAGATCGGCTGGGCGTAGAGGTGCTCAGCCAGAAACGGGGGGCAGATCCCGCAGCGGTTGTCTTCGATGCCCTGTCTGCAGCAAAGGCCAGGAACATAGACAAGGTGTTGATCGATACTGCAGGAAGGCTTCATACGAAGTCGAACCTGATGGAGGAGTTGAAGAAGCTCCAGAGGGTAGCTGGGCAGCAGGTTCCAGGGGCTCCCCACAGGGTGATCCTCGTTCTCGATGCCA
This sequence comes from uncultured Desulfobacteraceae bacterium, assembly GCA_964412045.1. Classification (GTDB taxonomy): domain Bacteria; phylum Desulfobacterota; class DSM-4660; order Desulfatiglandales; family B25-G16; genus B25-G16. The sequence goes on along the minus strand of CAYPNL010000228.1, from coordinate 3,698 downwards.
CCACCGGGCAGAACGCGATAGCCCAATCACAGGTGTTTGCCCAAGTGCTGGGAGTGACAGATATCATACTTGCCAAGCTGGATGGCACTGCCAAGGGTGGAGTGGTAATCGGCATTTCACGGGATCTCACCATCCCCATTTCCTTTATAGGCACCGGTGAGAACCTGGAGGATCTGGAGCTGTTTAACCCGAAGGCGTTTGCAGAGGCAATATTCGATTAGAGTCTTGTTTCCATTGCTATGGCAAAGATCTTAATTGGAACATCCGGTTTCTCGTATGATGATTGGAGGGGTGTATTTTACCCCGATGGACTTGAGCGCAACGATTTTCTCTCCTTTTACTCACAGGAGTTTCCCGTAGTTGAGCTCAATTTTTCGTATTACAGGATGCCAGATCCGGCTCAATGCATGCGGATGTTAGAGAAATCTGCCTATAGGATTGAATTCGTTGTCAAGGCATTTCAGGGGCTCACCCATGAAGTTGCCGGTGAGTCACTATCCCAGATAGTGCCGCGGTTTAAGGCTTCAATAGATCCTTTTTGGCGCGAGGGCAGGCTCGGCGCCGTGCTTTTCCAATTTCCCCAGAGCTTTCACTATAGGACTGAATCCAGGATTTATCTGGAATCGCTTATCAAGGGATTTCACCCTCTTCCTGTATGCGTCGAGTTCAGACAGCGAGAGTGGGTGAGAGACTCGGTGTTTGCTACCCTTAAGGAGCTTCAGGTTGGCTTCGTGTGCGTGGATGAACCGCCCCTGAAAGGTCTTCTGCCGCCTGTTGCGGAGGCCACCTCTCAGATCGGCTATATCAGGTTCCACGGTCGCAATCAGTCGAAGTGGTACACGGGCGATACAAAGGAGAGATATGATTATCTCTACCGTGATGACGAGCTCAAGGAGTGGCTCCCGAGGGTCTCCACTGTAGCGGAGAAGGCGGAAAAGATTTTTATATTCTTCAACAACCACAGGAGAGGCCAGGCAATAGCCAATGCGAGATTGATGAAGGATTTGCTGAGCGCACACGGTGAGGGTCATGAGCTTATCTGAGGACGGTTCGCACCTCTATCGTGCCTTTGCAATCCCGAAATGGAACTAGCTCCTCTCTAACATAGCCTGCAATGACTCGGTAACCCTCTCTATGAGTGCCGGCATTTGTTTTTTCGTGAAGTTTTTCGTTGGTATGGGCTTTACCACGGTAATCCTGATAGCGCCTTTTTGTATCTTATAGCTCCCCTTTGCCATGACCTCGTTGCTGCCTTTAATGGCAACTGGAACGATGGGGGCGCCGGATGCCATGGCAAGCTGGAACGCGCCCCTTTTTAGCGGTTGAAGGGCGCCGTCTTTGCTCCGCGTGCCCTCTGCAAATATGACGAGGGAGGTTCCTTTCTTGATCATGTCGATCGCGCCCTTTAGGGTTTTCCTGGCCCTGGCCGGAGAGGAACGGCTTATGCTTATGTATCCGGCCTTCCTCATTGCCCAGCTGAGAATCGGAAGGTGCATCAGTTCCTCCTTGAGGATGAATTTGAAATCAACGGGAAGATATGCCAGGAGTGAGAATATATCGAAGAAACTCGTGTGGTTTGGGATATAGACATAAGCAGAGGTTGCCTTTATGTGGTCTATGCCCTCGGTGTAAACCCTCACGCCGGATATCCTCAGGAGAGCCCGTGACCACGGGACGGCACATCTAAAATGGATCTGTTTGCTGCTTGCCGATAAGGCAGCATAAACAGCGGCGGCGATAGCCCAGCCTAAGGTAATAACCAAGCCTAATGCCCATATCGCTATTGATCGAATCATGGCCTTGCATAGATCTATAAATAGCTATGTAATCCCGGGAGGAGATTCACACCAAAATAGGTGAAGAGCACAGAGGCAAAGCCAATGATGCTCATTATCGCCATCCGTTTACCCTTCCAGCCCCTGATGAGCCTTGAGTGAAGCATGGCTGCATAGATAATCCACGTTATCAGAGACCATGTCTCCTTGGGGTCCCAACTCCAGTAGGAGCCCCACGCTGAATAGGCCCATACAGAACCGGTGATAATACCCAAGGTGAGGAAGATAAAACCGATAACGACACTGTGGTAGGAGAGCTCATCCAGGATATCCCTATTCGGCAGGAGCTTGAAGAATGCGCTCGATCCCTCAGTCCTGCCAAGCCCTTTTATGAGGTACATGAGTGCAAGACCGCATGCTATGGCAAAGGCTGCATATCCGAAGAAACAGGTAATCACATGGGTTATCAGCCAGTTACTCTGCAAAGCGGGGATGAGCGGTTGAATCCTGCTGGTGACATTGGGTGAGAATGAGGCATAGGCGATGGCTATAAAGGCAAAGGGCATTACGAATGCGCCGAGGTTTCTGCTCTTGATCCTCCATTCAATGATAAGATAGAGCAAAACTATGGTCCATGAGAAGAAGATGAGCGATTCATAGAGATTTGAAAGGGGAGCGTGCCCGATTCCCATCTGGTATGACTCTATCCATCTCAAGACCAGGCCTACGCTCTGGGCAAGCAGGCCGAAAAGGGCGATATAAGAGGCAGGAGGACCCCAAAAGTCTTTCCCGGTGACCATCCTAAACAGATAGAGGGTAGCCGATCCGAAGTAGATGAACGTCACCCAGCTCAGTATGGTGGTATTCAGAACCATCTTACTTCCTCAACGAAGAAATATGTTTCATGAGATGTTCTACCTCCCGGTTGAGGCCGACAGGATCCTTGTTGCTGGTTGCCGATATCGAGATCCTGCTTTTTTCTCCTTGCTCATCCACCCGTATCCACAATCTTCTATGGGCGCTAAAGAAGGTGATAAAAAAGCCAAGTATGACGAAAAACGAGCCTGCTGCCACGGTATAAACCCCTGGATCTCTGCTTATCTGTAAACCGGTGTAGTATCTGCTTTCAATCCTGTCGAGACCGAATAGGTAAGGCCTGAAAAGGCCGGGATTGAATTTCGGGACCTTTTCTAAGATCCCTGGGAAACGGTCCACAATTTTTTCGATATATTTGAATACCCAAAAGCTCGTGGAACCTTTTGGGGATATGATTTCCAGGAGCACGGCCGGTCCCATGGACATAAAATTTTCCTCTATCCTCACCACCTCAACACGTGCATCCTTGCCGTTAAGAGAAAATGGATCGTCTGCCCGTGCCGTCTTGGAGACCGTTTCACCATTGCCTTTTCGTACGGTGAGATGGACCTCGTGTCCCGGAATGCTCCCATAGCTTGCCTGATAGAACCTGATTCCGTCGATCGTGATGGGGTGATTCACAAGGAGGGGCCCCTGGAAGATTACGGTGTTGTCCTTGAGGAAGCTAAGCCGAGATCGATATTCCTTGGGCATTCCATTGTCGTGGTAGGAAATGGTGAATTTGTCACACCGCACGGTGAAGCCCAATTGCTTGGTCCCATTCTGTCGTATCAGTCTCACGGCATTCGTCGATTCACCCTCTGCGAGATTCACGTATGCATCAAAGCCCAGAAGGGAGCCTGCTATGGCGCCTGCTATCACCACAAGGACGCTTGCATGGGTGATATAGACGCCAAAACGGGAATAGGCGCCCTTTTCTCCATAGAACACAAGGCCTCTTTCCGTATCTTTTTTTCTGACCCTTTTGTACCTCTTACGCAAGAGATGCTCCAGCTTACCCATAATCCCATGAGGTTTCCCATCGACGTAGAGGATCCTTTCGGGGGG
>CAYPNL010000227.1:0-3866 GCA_964412045.1 uncultured Desulfobacteraceae bacterium | reverse complement strand
CTTTAGCTTCGTGCCCACACCGTCTGTGGAGGAAACAAGAACGGGATTTTTGATATTTTCCAGATTAAGGGAGAAGAGGCCGGCGAATCCCCCTAACTCACTCAACACGTTCGATTTAAACGTCTTGCTTACAATTGGCTTTATCGCTTTTAAGAAATTTTTCCCGGCCTCAATGTCAACGCCCGCCTCTGCGTATCTATCCGTGTTCTTCCTCTTCGCCATGGTCATAACCCCTCTCGTAATCCCTTTCCATTCATTCACGAAGTATACTGAAATTTCTATTACTCGATTTTTTGATACAATTCAACTAATATCTATTGTAGGATTTGCCCAAAAATGCAGATCTGATGCACAAAGAATCCCCTGCAGCTCAAAGAGATGGCGAGCAGGCATGCCGATACACAAGGGCGATGTCGCTCCACGAGAAACTGGGGACCACCAATGTGAAAGAGCTCAAAAAATGCTGGCTAGGAGATGACTGGGCAATTTCTGGTTTGAGCCCCCAGCCGGCCCTGTTGAATAGGCTATCCGCTGAGAAATTCAATAAGGCCAGGCACTTCAGAAAAGCTCATACCCTTCGTACTCCGTACCATTACGACAGGCAAACAATGTTATAATGTAAGCACGAAAAGGAGGGATACATGGATCTCAAAACCATCGCCAGAGTCAGCCGCTTCAAGGACATCGTCTTCACCCTTATCCGTTATGGATTTGACGATCTGGTGCAGAGACTCGATCTGCCGGGAACCGGGATGATCAAAAGGATAGAGAAGGCAGGCCGGGAACTGGGTACCTACGAGAGAATCCGTTATGCCCTTGAAGAGCTGGGGCCGACCTTCGTGAAGTTCGGGCAGATTATGAGCCTCAGGCCGGATCTACTCCCTGCGCCTCTTATCCGTGAGCTCAGCAAGCTCCAGGATGAGGTGGCTCCGGAGGAATTCGAGAGCATCAAACCGGTCCTTCAGCAAAGCCTGGGTCAGGATCTTACAGAGACATTTTCAGCCTTTGATGAGAAATCCTTTGCTTCGGCCTCCCTTTCCCAGGTTCACCGGGGAGTGCTCCGCAAGGGGGATCGGACCGTAGCAGTCAAGGTCCAGCGGCCGGGAATTCGCAGGAATGTCGAACTTGACCTCGACATCTTGGAGACCCTCGTCAATCGTTTCAATGAGCGATCAGAAGATTTAAGGGCCTATGACCTGCCGAACTTGGTTCGGATCATACGAAGGAATTTGCTTCGGGAGCTGGATTTCACAAGGGAAGCCCGTAACATGAAGATCGCCAGGAGTGCTATGGATGAAGAGGAAGGGATTTACGTTCCCGAGGCCTATGATGAGTACTGCAGGGAACAGGTCCTGGTGATGGAGTATCTGGAGGGGACAAAGCTCAAGGATCTCGAGGCTCTCCCGCGAGATGATGCAGAGATCCTTGCCAAGCAGGGGCTGAATGCCGCTATAAAACAGATCCTTGAGGACGGCTTCTTCCACGCCGATCCACACCCGGGGAACCTCCTGGTAGCAGATGGCCACAGGCTCTGTCTCCTTGATTGGGGCATGGTAGGACGTCTGAGCGTGAGGGACCGCTATGAGCTCATGGATCTGATCAAATCCGTGGTCGAAAAAGACAGCGAAGGCCTCGTAGATTCATTGCTGTTACTTACCAAGGGTGAATACGGGATAGACCGGCGCGGCATGGAAAGGGACCTCCTTGAAATCCTCGATATGTATTTCGCCGTACCGATCAAGGATATGAATCTCGGCCATCTACTGCTCGATATTACCACACTTCTCCGTAGCTACAAGCTGAGGCTACCGGTGGACCTGGTGATTATGATAAAGGCGCTTATTACGGCCGAGGGCACGGCCCGGCAGATATACCCCGAGCTTACTGTCATCTCAGAGGCTGAGAGCTCCATAGAACACCTCGTAGCAGAACGCTTTTGGCCGAGGAGGCTATGGCATAACCTTCGCGGCTCCATCCGGCATTTTCTGGCGCTTCAACGACAGTTCCCCTTGCGTGCGTACCAGATTATGGACAAACTGGATCGGGGGGAGTTGGCCATACGCTTCGAGCACGAGAACCTGGAAGGATTGCGAAAGACACTCGAGCACATCTTCAACCGGCTGACCTTCGGGATTATCATTGGCGCCATGATCATCGGCTCTACCATGATCATTACCGCCGGGATAGGCCCGCTTCTGTTCGGGTTTCCAGCCCTTGGCGTGATAGGATACATGATCTCAGGATTGCTGGGCCTGTGGCTGGTGTTCAATATTATTAGGACGAGAAAATACTGATACAGCATACGGAAACAAGGCTTACCCCTACCCAATTATCTATCTGGAGCAACGCTTCTCAAAGCCTCTCCTCGCAGTAATCACAGTAGAGCCATTCATCATCTTTCTTGAGTTCTTCTTTTGTGATGATCCGCTTATGTTGAAGATCTTTCCAGTCTTCCTCGCTCATGCATTTCCTGCATTTAACGCTCCGATCTTCCAGATAAATACCCACGATGTTTTCAGCAGAATCCCGTTTCACAGTCCTATCTCCTTTACCTGATTGAAATCAGTTGAATAGTATAGGTTAGGGTATAGCCTGCGAGCGGGTGGTTTCCATCAAGGGTGACGATATCTTCACTCGTATCTTTAACGGTTACTTCGATGGGATCACTGCCTTTCATCCGAATTTTGAGCCGCTCCCCAATCACAGGCGGAATATCTTCAGGAAAATCACTTTTGGCCACATCCACTACAAGCTCTTCATACCATTGTCCAAATGCATTTTCAGGAGGGATTGACACTGTTTTCTTCTCTCCCACTTCCATGCCGATAACGGCCTTCTCAAAACCTGAGATCACCTGTCCTTTTCCGATGGTGAACTCGAGCGGCTCATCATCTCGTGAGCTCACAAAGTTTGTGCCGTTTTCCAACCATACGTTTATGTGTATCCTTACCGTATCTCCACATTTTGCCTGGCTCATGGATCCCTCACTTCAGTTTCATAGTAAGCTCTTTACCTGAGGTTAGCTGATGGCACGTGATGACTGAACCTCTGCAGCCCTGAAGCAGGCAGTACACTGCGTCAGTACTCTCAAGTTCTGTTGGTATGGGACGTGGATTTTAGCGGTGCTTCTGGGCCTGCTCATGAACTCGGATAAACCGTTAAGAGATCCTCTATATTATAGTCCCCGTACGGGCGTAACCTTAGCGTTTTTAGAGCAGAACGGGCGAACAGTGAAGTACTGCTCTGTTCACGCGAGAAGAGAATTTCCCTACGATAAACAACGTTCTACGGTTCGATTCGCAGGGGATATTGGAAAATAGTGTGAAATTACAAAAGAGCCTCGCCGAGTGGCATTGGCATTACACGCTTGGTTTTTCCTCATGGCCGATAAGGCCTAAAACACCATCATCGCGCACCGAGCATACCCTGACAAAGAGCTTTAGGGATTGATAGTATGTCGTTTAATTATTCCTACCCTATTACACGCCCTCGGTATGTCAAGTTTTTTTTCAATCCGCCAGAGGAGGAGGGTTTAATTCCCCGCCCCTTGGGGCGTTAAAATTATTTCCGATCGATACCCCGCTGCTTGCGGCGGGGTAGTTCATTTCTTGATGGCTTCGTGGCTGAGTTACGGTCTTTGTTGTAATCTGAGTGCATACCTTTAGCCCCCTTTCAGGGAATCCAAAAAAAACCGCGTCATCTGTGCGGGGATTCTTTACCGGTCATTTCTCCTTGCACTCGAAACAGCAGATTTATAGAATATACTATTTCGTAACACGTTAGCCCTTTGAAACTACCTGGTGCATGGGCATGGAGGTGTCTTTTTTCCCATCATACCCCAATAAAGACAACTCAGGAGGCCGCTT
>CAYPNL010000226.1:0-3890 GCA_964412045.1 uncultured Desulfobacteraceae bacterium | reverse complement strand
CGAAGCTACTCCTGAATATCCTCCTTTTCTCCTTGTCAAGACCCCGCATAAGGGCTGCGCGCTCCTTGATAATCGCTGGGTGAAGCTGATCGGGTAGGTACGCCGCAACAGTGCCTTCTCGTTTTGAGTAGGGAAACACGTGCAGATAAGCTACGGGGAGATCACGCAAGAGCTCAAACGTAGCATGAAATTCCCTCTCCGTTTCCCCTGGAAAGCCGACCAGGACATCAACTCCCAGAGAAACCTGATGGATGTGACGGTGGATGTCGTGTACCAGATCAGCGAATTCCTTTACGCTATAGCGTCTGTTCATCCTCTTTAAGACCGTATCGTTCCCGCTCTGAAGGGAGATATGGAAGTGGCGGCACATCCAATCATGGCCTGCCATAAATTCGATCAAATCGCTTCCAATCTCTGGCGGCTCAAGCGAGCTGAGTCTTACCCTTATCTGCGATCGGTTCCCGCCGATCTCAACGAGCAGACGATAAAGATTCATGCCATTGCCAAAATCAGTGCCATAGGTGCCAAGGTGAATCCCGGTGAGCACTACCTCCTTGTGGCCGTTCTTCTCCAATTCCTTCAAAAGTCCTATGGCCTTATGAGGCTCAAGGCTTCTTTGAGGGCCGCGCGCGTAAGGTACGATGCAGTATGAGCAGAACGATTCACATCCATCCTGGATCTTCAAAAACGCCCTGGTTCTCCCCGTGAATCTCCTGACGGGAACATGCTCGAACCCTGCAGAGGATGTAAAATCCTCTCTGAGAATGAGCGGCTGGGTTTGGCGAGTTGTATTCAGCACCAGGTCGGGAAAGGAGCTCTTTCCCCTGTTTCCCGCTATAAGATCAAGGCCCTCGATCCTAGCCAGTTCCTCGGGAAATACCTGGCCATAGCACCCAACCACAGTGGTTACCGCTCTTGGGTTTTCCCTTATACCCCTTCTGATCGCCTGTCTGGTCTGATAGCTCGCAGCGGATGTCACGATACAGCCATTAACGATCACGAGATCCGCCGCCTCGTCCGCCGCAGCCTTTTTGCAACCGCTGCTGAGCAATGACTCCTCGACAAAGGCGGACTCGTACTGGTTTACCTTGCATCCGAGGGTAATGATCTTAAAGAGTTTTGGCATAGTACAAAGGGAAGTGAGCTAAATTGAACTAAAGTGAGCTAAAATTAAAAGTTACATTTCGATCAAATTTTAGGCACTTCGAATTTTAGGCACTTCTTTCAATTGGTTTTGTGATCCATCCTCCACCCAGAACCCTCTCTCCCTCATAACACACCAGCGCCTGTCCGGGTGTGATCGCCCACTGTGGCTCATCAAAGTCACACCGCACGCTATCGGCTGAAAGAATGGTAAGTCTACCCTCAGCCGGCGTGTGACGGTACCGTATCCGGGCCTTTACCGTTATCGTCTGTAAATTGGGTTTCGGCCCTATCCAGTGAAAATCCTCGGCGATGAGGCTTTGTGAAAACAGATACTCCCTTGGGGCCACGACGATCTCATGTTTCTCAGGCCTTATCCGGTACACATAAAGGGGATCTTTGGATGGGATTCCCAGACCATGCCGCTGCCCGATCGTATAGGCATGGATGCCCCGGTGACTACCCAAAACCTTGCTTTGAAGGTCAATTACATCGCCTGAAGGAGGAATCTTCTTCCCCATATTTCCCTGAAGTAAGACCCGGTAATCATTATCGCGGATAAAGCATATTTCCTGGCTCTCTGAATGAAATGCCTCGGGAAGGCCCCTACCCTTCGCCCTGAGGAATACCTCCTCCTTGGTGATATCCCCTAGCGGAAACACAGCCCGCGATAGATGCGCCTGACTCAGCCTATGCAAGAAATAGGATTGATCCTTACCCCCGTCGCTCCCTTTGAGAAGCTCCATGTATTCGCCGCTGGGACTCTTCCTCACCCGTGCGTAATGGCCTGTTGCCAGAAAGTCGATCCCCCTGTCATCCATCCATTCGATTACCTTCTCGAATTTGATAAGTTGGTTGCATACCACACAGGGATTCGGGGTAATACCATTCAAGTACGAGTTGATGAAATACGTGATGACCTTTTCCTGAAAAACGTCGCGCACATCGAGAAAAAAAAGCGGAATATCGAGTTCATACGAGAGGAGTGAAACGCTTCTCTCCCTCTCTTGCTGGACGACGGGCAATATCAGGTGAACACCCACCACATCCCAGCCCTCATCCTTGAGAAGCCTGGCGGCATAGAAACTGTCCATCCCCCCGCTCAGGGCAGCTGCAACGCTCTTTTTTTCCTTACTCATTCCTGCCATTGTTCGACTTGTGCTCGATTCACTCGGCACAATGATTCTCAAAAGAAATGTTAACCTATTGCCATAGAGCGATACCATCGCGTTAGATACAATCGTGTAACGATTTTATTCGATGAGAGCCCTGTCGAAATTCACCTCCATTGCATGGGCCGGGCATGAGATCACGCACAACTCACAGGCGCTGCACCTATCACTGTCAAAGGCAACGGTCATAACCGGCCTTTCAATGTGCAGGGCCCCTGTTGGACATACCGCCGTGCATATCCCGCAATGGTAACATTTCTCCTCATTTCTCCTGATATCCTGGCCAACGGGTTCAACCTTGATCCCCACATCTTTCAGGTATTTTACGCCGGCATTGTAGTTCTTCCGATTGCCGCTTAGTTCCATGACCACCATCCCCTCCTTTCTGGGATAGATGGTGGCCTTCAGGATATTGAATGACAGATCGTAGCGCTTGACGAGATTGACGACTATCGCTTGATTCACGATCTCCCTGGGAAACCTGAGAAGCATTACCTTTGAGTACATACTGCCTCCTACCTATACTGTTTCATCACCCTGGTAAAACCGGGTAAAGCCCGTTCAATGGTTCCGTCATCCACGCAGTAAGCAATCCTGAAATGACCGGGGCATCTAAAGCCGGTGCCCGGTACTGTCAGGATATTTTCCTCCTGCAAGGCTGCCACAAACTCGATATCATCTGGTATCGGGGACTCGGGGAAGAGGTAAAAAGCCCCATCTGGCACAAAAAACTTGTAGCCTGCCTCATTGAGACCCGTGCAGAGCATATCCCTTTTTCTCTGGTAGAGGCTCGCATCGACGCTTACCTCCAGAAGAGAAGGAATCACCCGTTGCATCAATGCAGGCGCATTCACAAACCCGATCACCCTGTTGCACAGAATAAGCCCCTCCATGATGATATCTTTATCCCTCATGAGCGGATGAACCGCGATATACCCGATCCTCTCTCCCGGTATAGAGAGATCCTTTGAAAATGAGGTGACAAGGAAGCTCTCCCGGTATGCGTCAAAAACAGACGGACACGTTCGGCCATTATAGATAATCTTGCTGTAGGGCTCATCGGAGATCAGGTAGATGGTCTCTCCATATTTCTCGCTGTAGCTTGTGAGCAGCCTTCCCAATTGATCCAATTCATCCTTTGTATACACCCTTCCGGTTGGATTGTGCGGATTATTCACCAATACTGCTTTGGTATTGGCGCCGATGGCTTCCTCTATCTTAGCGAGGTTGATAGAAAAATCGGGGTTTGTATCAACTATCCTAGCAACGCCGCCGTAGTTTTCTGCATAATAACAGTACTCCATAAAAAAAGGCGCCGGGATAATGACCTCATCGCCGTGGTTTAAAATGGTCTTGAGGACTACGTTTATTGCGCCGGCAGCTCCAGCGGTCATGACTATGTCATTAGGGGTAAATGAAAACTGATTGAACTTGCTCAGATAATCAGCCACCGCCTGTCGTGTTTCTACGTACCCCGCATTCGGCATATAGCTATGGGTGCCGGTCGATCCATCTGAAGCCATCTGCATGAGTATTTCCCTGAATTGTGCTGGAGGCTCCAGATTGGGATTCCCC
>CAYPNL010000225.1:0-5754 GCA_964412045.1 uncultured Desulfobacteraceae bacterium | reverse complement strand
GGGATCTACCGCACCGATAGAGGGGGTGATGTCACCTATCACGGTCCGGGGCAGTTGATCTGTTACCCGGTTATCGATATGCAGAGAAAGGGCCTGCGCACCTATAAATCCATGCTCTGCGCGAGCATCATAGACACACTGGCCTCGTACGGCATAGAGGCGGCGGAGGGGCATAGGAAGCTCTCGGGGATTTGGGTCTCAGATGAAAAGATAGCGGCCGTGGGATATGCGCTTCGAAGGATTCGTACCTCTCACAGAACGACGGTAGCAACTACCCATGGCGTTGCACTCTATGTGCTGGATGAGATGGAAAACTTCAGCTACATTAACCCCTGCGGAATGCCGGGCATGAAGCTCACCAATATGGAACGGATCCTGGGGCACGCCATAGAATTCACAGAACTCCGGAAACGGTACGTACAAACCTTTGCACGGGTATTCGGCTATGATATCGATGAGCAAACCCGAATGGTTCAGGAAGGTAATCAGGCCCAGAGATCTGGTGGAGATGAGGCGCCTGATCCTTGACTCCAGGCTGAATACCGTGTGCGAAGAAGCAGCCTGCCCGAACCGCGGTGAATGTTACCAAAATAAGACCCTCACCGTGATGCTCTTGGGGAGGAACTGCACCAGGAATTGCAGGTTTTGCAACGTGGAGTCAAAGAGGCCTGATCCTGTTGACGGAGATGAACCCGAGCGGGTGGCAGAGGCGCTCTCTGAGCTATCTCTCACGTATGTGGTCATCACCTCGGTCACCAGGGATGACCTTGAGGATGGAGGCGCCGGGCATTTTGCGGCCACGATACGGGCAGTCAGAGAAAAAAATCCTGAGACCGTGATCGAGGTCCTGGTGCCTGATTTCGTCCATGCCGTAGGAGCGGTGGTCAAAGAGAAACCCGATGTGATAAGCCACAACGTGGATACTGTTCCGCGCCTCTTCCGATCGATCCGGCCCCAGGCCAGCTACGAGAGATCCCTGTCGCTGCTTGCCAGGGTAAAGGAACTTGATCCCGATTTGTTCACGAAATCGGGCGTGCTGGTCGGTATGGGGGAGACTTACGGAGAGGTACTCGAGGTGATGAAGGACTTGAGGGCAATAGGCTGCGATGTGTTCACCATAGGGCAATATGCCAGGCCATCAAAGCGCCATATCGATGTCTCTGAATGGATCCATCCTCGCACCTTTGATCAATACCGGGGCAAGGCACAGGAACTCGGCTTCCTGCATGTAGAATCAGGTCCCTATGTGAGGAGCTCGTTCCATGCCGCAGATTTCCTGAAAAAAATAGACCGTACTGTACTTTTTGAGCCACGAAGGCACAAAGGCACTAAGAACTAAGATTGGATAGTGGCTATCTGAAAACCAAAACAGCCGGAGAACATGGCGCAGAAGAGGATCGTCATCATAGGAATGGGCACCGCTGCAGCAGGGGCATCCGCTGCGGTGAACCATACGAGTCCCGGCTCAGAGGTGAGCATTATCGACAAGTCGGGCTACGAGATGTACTCGGCCTGCGGTATGCCCTTTGCATTCGAGGGAAGCTTTGAGTTCGAATCCCTGAAACACGGGTTTCCGGCCAGAGGTCCGAAGACCGAACTGCGCCTTGAAACCACGGCGGTATCCATCGATACGGATAAAAAAGAGGTGGGCATAGAGGGCCCAAAAGGGAGGAGTGTTCTCCCCTATGAAGCCCTGATCATCGCTACCGGGGCCAAACCCGTTGTTCCGAATATCGCCAACCTGGATGCCTTTCTGGGGACATACGCTGTTACCCCCTATACCCTAGAAGAGGTCTCAGGACTTTTCCATGTCAAGGATACGCTCAAAAGGGTGTGTGTGATCGGGGCCGGCGCCGTCGGCGTTGAGTTCGCCTACGCCATGAAAAACCAAGGGTTGGAGGTCATGATCGTGGAGATGATGGACCAGGTGTTTCCCGGCGCCCTTGACCGGGACATGGCCCGGCATGTTCAGGACTTCCTCGGTGCGCACGGAATCACGGTCCTTGCCAATGCCGCGGTTAAGGAAATACAGGGAGAAACCAGGCTGGAGGGCATCACCATAGGTGAGAACACCTATGCCGCCGACCTCGTCCTCCTCGCCTGCGGCACTGTCCCTAACGTGGAATGGCTTAAGGATTCCGGCATCTCTGTGAATAGAAACGGGATTATCACGACCAAGACCATGATGACCAATATAAAGGGCGTGTATGCGGCAGGCGATTGCGTCGAGACCTTTCATGCCATCACCGGAAACAGGTGCAGATCCATGCTCGCGGCGCCGGCCATGAGCCAGGGAAGGGTTGCGGGGATCAATGCGGCAGGCGGAAGGGCGGTCTACCGCGGGACCATGAATACCTCCATCTCGGTGCTCGGGGATCATGCCATAGGATCAAGCGGGCTTACCACCGAGCAGGCAAGGTTGGAGGGTCATGAACTTGTCATTCAAAAGGCAAAGGGATTGAATAAGCCCTCCTGGTACCCGGGCCATGAGGAGCTGATTGTGAAGCTCATTGCGGATAAACAAGGGAGGCTTTTGGGAGGGCAGGCATTCGGGGAAAAATGGGCCGTGAAAAACAGGCTGGACATTATATCAGCCTACCTCTCAGCGAAGGGAACACTCGCCGATATGCTGCGAGGAGAGCCGGCCTACTGCCCTGACATAGCGGACATCCCTGATCCGCTCACAACCGCCGTAGAATTTATGCACAGGAGGTCCATGATATAACATGAAAAACAAGGTGCCCTATATCCCGACAACAGAAGCCGACCGCTCAGAGATGCTCGCAGAGATCGGCGCTACGGAGATCGACGATCTCTTCGAGGCCGTTCCGCCTCACCTGAGGTTTCAAGGGGAACTCCTCCTGCCGTCGCCCGCCGGAGGAGGAATGCCCCTCTCAGAGATGGAGCTGAGGAACTATATGGGGGGTTTGAGTGCGCGGAACTCCCATTCCTCTAGCTGTTTCCTTGGCGCCGGCTGCTACAACCACTATGTACCGAGCATCGTGGATCTCTTCACAGGCCTCCCTCAGTTCTATACCCCGTACACGCCCTATAAGCCTGAGACGAATCAGGGAACCCTCCAGGTCATGTATGAGTATCAGAGCATGATGTGCCGGCTGACCGGCTTAGAGGTTTCGAATGCATCCCTCTATGACGGCGCCACAGCCATGGCCGAGGCAGCGAAAATGGCCTCCCGGCTGACTGGAAGAACCGAAATAGTGATTTCCAGGGCCGTGCACCCGGAATACCGGCAGGTTCTTGATACCTATCTCCGGTATGGTAACTGGCAGGTCGTTGAGGTGGATATCCTGGGTGGGAAAACCGACATAGAGGAGTTGGGCCACAAGGTGAGTGATCGAACTGCTGCCGTCATTGTCCAGAGCCCCAACTTCTTCGGAATCCTGGAGGATATGGAAGCCGTTTCCGAGATAGCCCACAAAAACGAGGCCCTCTTCATCTATCTGGTGGTGGAAGCCCTCTCCCTGGCACTGATACGGCCGATGGATCTTGGAGCGGACATCGTTGCAGGCGAGGCACAGAGCTTTGGCACTCACATGAGCTTCGGCGGGCCGCACCTGGGATTTATCAACTGTTACGGCAGGCACAAATCAAAACTGCCCGGAAGGATCGTCACAAAAACAGAGGACATTGAGGGAAGGCCCGCCTACATGCTCTGGGGCGCGGCGCGGGAGCAGCACATCAGCAGGAACAGGGCAACCTCGAACATCTGCTCAAACCATGCACTCAATGCGCTGGCTGCATCCCTATACCTCTCCTGGTACGGGAGCGAGGGCCTGCGGGAGCTCGCCGATACCCATAACCTGCAGACGGCATACTATGCCTATGAGACGATAGGAAGAATTCCCGGGTACGGGCCTGTATTCCCGGGAGCAGAGATCTTCAACGAGTTTGTCCTTAGGTGCCCCCACGAGGTTGCTGCGCTCAACAGAAAACTCCTGGACCACTCTATAAGAGGCGGCTTAGACCTTGGCCGATTTTACCCTGAATATGAACATATGATGCTCCTCTGTGTTACTGAGAAGACCACCAAGGACGACATCGATCGGCTTGCAGACATCATCGCATACCTCAACAAGAAAGGGCTTTCATGATGGAAAAGGGTGGCGTCAAACTCATCTTTGAAGAGAGCAAGGAAGGCAGAGCTGCGTACACGCTGCCGAGACCTGGCATTGAGCAGCAGGACCGTTTAGGAAAGTACCGCAGGAAAGGGCTGGACCTTCCCCAGGTGAGCGAGCGGCAGATAGCAGGACACTATCAAAACCTCGCAGAGCTGAATTTCTCTCCCTATGCCGAGATGGACCCTCTGGGCTCCTGCACCATGAAGTACAATCCCCCTCTGATGGAATCGCTGGCTGCCCAAGGGGGATTTCTGGATATTCATCCCTACCAGGATGAATCCACCATACAGGGTATCCTGGAGGTCATGTACTACCTCGACCAGTTCCTTCGGGAGATCACGGGAATGGCCGCCTTCACGCTCCAGCCTTCTGCGGGCGCCCATGGAGAGAGCACCGGCATCATGATAGGAGGAGCGTATCTCCGCAGCAGAGGAGAGCAGCGCACCAAAATCTTGGCCCCTGACTCGGCGCACGGCACCAACCCGGCGAGCGTTACCAACCTGGGATTCGAATACGAGCAGGTCGACTCCAATGAGAAGGGGTGGGTGGATCTGGCGGATCTGAAGGCCAGGATGACGGAGGATGTGGCAATCTTCATGCTCACCAATCCCAACACCTACGGCCTCTTCGATCCCCACATAGAGGAAATCGCTGAGATTATCCATAAAAAGGGCGGTCTCCTGTACTATGACGGCGCCAACCTCAATGCCATCATGGGCAAGTCTAGACCCGCAGACCTCGGGTTCGACATCGTGCACGTGAACCTCCACAAGACCTTCGCCACCCCCCATGCCATGGGAGGTCCGGGAGCAGGACCGACCGGGGTCGTGGAGGCCCTGAAGGACTATCTCCCCGTGCCCGTCGTTCTCAGGGAGGGAGATTGCTACAGGCTCAGCTATGACCTGCCGAACACCATCGGGAAGGTCAAGGCATTTTACGGAAACATACTGGTCCTGGTAAAGGCTTACGCGTACATACTCATGCTCGGTCCTGAGGGACTGAAAACGGCCAGCGAAACAGCCGTTCTTCACGCAAATTATATGCAGGAGAAACTCAAGAAGCGGGGTTTCGAGTTTCCTCACGGGGATCAGCACTGCATGCACGAGTGCGTGATGAGATACGAGGGTATCGATACCCTCGGGCAGCTCCTGGCAGAGCGCTTCAAGAAGCTCCAGGCCACCATCCATTTCCCCGGGGCCAATCTCTACATGATGGAGCCAACGGAAACGGAGACAAAGGAGAGCCTGGATGAGTACGTGGAGGCTATCGTTGCTGCTGACAAGGCCATCAAGGACCCCCGGGCTATGGAGGAACTCGAGAAGGGGAGGATCTACACCCCGATCAGGAAGGTTAATTCCAAGAAGGGCATGGCCAGGCCACGCCTTATTGAGTCGGATGTGAACGGTTAGCAATAGGCGCGGATCAATGAAGAATCATTCGACGCACGTATGTACAAAATGCCTATCGAAAAGGAAAAAATATGGATCAGTTTTTTAAAACACTACGTTCAAAGACTTCCTTCCTGAGCCCGTTCAAGGACTTTGCCCTGGATGAGATCCCCTTTGAGATACGCTATGATCCCCTTACCGGGGAAACCGGTCGAATCTATGATCTT
>CAYPNL010000224.1:0-11618 GCA_964412045.1 uncultured Desulfobacteraceae bacterium | reverse complement strand
GAGCTGGGCAGGGGAGCAATGGGCATCGTGTACAAGGGAGTTGACCCCACGATCCACAGGACCGTTGCCATCAAAACCCTCCGGCTATCGGAATTCGAGGAGGGGGAGTTGGCCGAGATAAAGCGACGCTTTTTCAGGGAGGCAGAGTCAGCAGGGCTGCTGAATCACCCCAACATTGTCTCTATTTATGATGCGGGGGAAGAACACGACCTGGCGTATATCGCCATGGAGTACCTGGAGGGGGAGGATTTGGTAAAATTCACCCATAAAGAAAACCGGCTTCCCCTCAGGGAGGTGCTCCAGATTATTGCCCAAGTGGCGGATGCCTTGGATTACGCCCACGGCAAAGAAGTCGTTCACAGGGATATCAAACCGGCAAATATCATGCGCCTGATGCAAACCGGCATGGTAAAGGTTACGGATTTCGGCATCGCGAGGATCACCTCATCATCCAAGACAAAGACAGGCGTGGTATTAGGCACCCCATCCTATATGTCGCCCGAACAGGTGATCGGCAGGAAAATCGATGGACGCTCGGATATCTTCTCCTTGGGCGTTGTCCTTTTTGAGATGCTGACCGCCATGAAGCCCTTTGTATCCGAGGACATTACCTCGCTCATGTTTCAGATATCCAAAGAGCCACACCCCTCGATCAGGGCGATCAACCCGAAGATACCCCCGGTCATGGAAAAGATCATCGATAAGGCCCTGAGTAAGGATGTTGAGCAACGCTACCAAAAAGCCGGTTTGATGGCAGCACATCTCAGACAGGTGGCAGAGAAAATCGATCAATTAAAGAAAGAGAAGGCCGCCAAAGAGTAATCTGCGCCATGCAGGCTGCCCCCTAATGCCGGCAGTAAAAACATGCTTATTAGTAACAATTTAGCTTTTTGAAAACAATGACCGCTTATTGCGTAAGGCCACATACGTGAGCCGTGGTGAGACCTATGGGCATGGAGGTGTCTTTTTCCCCATCATACCCTTGAACAGGGGGCATCAGCGTGCCGCTTCAAACCATGCGCACAAGCAACTGGTCATTGTCTTCTAAGGACTTTGTCCGTGTGCGCTCGTTTGAAGCGGCCTCCCGACTCGTCTTTATTGGGGTATGATGGGGAAAAAGACACCTCCATGCCCATGCATCAGGTAGTGTCAAAGGGCTAACTTTTTACGATTATTATAATTTCCCCCGGCCAGTGGCCGGGGGATTTACGTACAGGGGCAAAAGCGAGATCTCTGATTACGGGGTTTTTGGAGCAATGGAGCACTGGAACACTAGGTTAGGGCTCATTGAAGGATTTCAAAAGTGAAGGTATACGTACCATGATTATACTGGGAATCGATACATCCTGCGATGATACGTGCGCAGCCGTGGTAGAAGATGGGAAAACAGTTCTGTCCAATATCGTGAGCTCCCAAGGTCCGGTCCACCATCGGTACGGAGGTGTCGTCCCAGAACTGGCCTCCAGAGAACATATTCGCAATATCGTTCCTGTCGTGGACGAAGCCCTGGACCGTGCAGGAGTTGATAGGAAAGAGCTTGACGCAATAGCCGTTACCTCCGGCCCCGGTCTTGTGGGGGCTCTGCTCGTCGGCATTTATTTCGCCAAGGCATTCAGCGTTGCCCTTGACGTCCCCCTTGTCGGAGTAAACCACTTAGAGGGGCATATCCTGTCCATATTCCTAGAAAAACAGGCTCCCTCTTTTCCCTTTATCGCCCTTACGGTTTCCGGTGGCCACACAAACATCTACCACGTTCAGGGTTTTGGGGATTACACGGTACTCGGCCAAACACTGGACGATGCCGCAGGGGAGGCATTTGACAAAATCGCGAAGCTTCTCGGGCTCGGATACCCGGGGGGCGCCGCGATAGAACAACTCGCCCTCCAGGGGCGAGACAATGCCGTCGATTTCCCGAGGGCGTATCTGTCTGCAGATTCTCTGAACTTCAGTTTTAGCGGTCTTAAAACGGCTGTCGTCCTGTACGTGAGGAAGTGGCTCGAGCAAAAGCAGATAAACCCAAAGGTTAGCGCGGCAGATATCGCGGCATCCTTCCAGGCAGCCGTTGTTGATGTCCTCACCGAGAAGGTAGCGGCCGCCGCTGGGCGTGTTAAGGTACCAACAGCAGTGCTGGCAGGAGGTGTGGCCAGAAATAGCCGCCTCCGCAGCACCATGCAGCTCAGGATGGCACAAGAGAAGGTGGATCTTTTCATATCAAGTCCCGAATTCTGTACGGACAACGGAGCCATGATAGCTGTAGCAGGGTATCACCGGTTCATGTCAGGACACAGGGATGGACTCACTCTCGATGCCCGATCACGATTTCCCATCAATCAGACATAGGCACGATTCATGGGAAAAAACATCTCGTGTCCGCTTAAGAAACCAAATGCAAAAGCAGGGGTATGGCTAGAGATGTATAATTTTCGATTTTTGATTTGCGATTGAAAAAATTGAAAATCGGCAATCATCAATCAAAAATCTAAATAAATCCGATCCCCATTGAGCGATGAACAAAAAAACCCTTCCCCGCAAAGTACGGTTTCTCTATCTAAAGGCTATAAGACTCAGGGGGCATCCCAATGAGCTGGCCATCGGTATGGCCTTAGGGATAGGTATCGGCATGATGCCGATTATCCCCTTTCAAACAATAATCGCGGTAACCCTGGCCATCCTGTTCGGGGCAAGCAAGATAACAGCCGCAGCGGGAACCTGGATATCCAATCCCGTCACGGTCTATCACATTTATAAGTATTGTTACCTCATCGGTTCGTTCATCCTCGGGTTTGATCACCACACGAGGCACCTCAAGCCCGTGGCCAGGGCCATTGGCCAGGTGGAGTACCTCGAGGTGATTAAAATAATCCTGAGCGGCGGGAGCAAGGCGGTGGCAACCTTCCTGCTCGGAGGCATTGTGTTGGGACTCCTAGCGGCGGTGCCCTCATATGTTCTGTTTTACTATTTTTTTAAGAATCTGCACGCATGGCGCACATCGAGAAAGTCCAAAAAGGCGTAAAGAGATCGAGGGCCTTGCTCTCCAAATCTGGGCTGCGGCCCAGAAAAAGTCTGGGTCAGCACTTTCTTGATGATCCCCTTGCAATCGAAGAAATCATATCTCACGGAGGCCTCGAAGCTGCCGATGTGGTGGTGGAAATAGGGCCAGGGTTAGGTGCCCTGACTATCCCACTACTCTCCCACATTCATCACCTCGTGGCCATAGAGAAGGACCCTCTCTTGATCAAGCTCTTAGAGGAAAGGCTTTTGCCTCAGGACAGAGAAAAAATCACGCTTCTATCCGGGGATGTGCTGGAATTCGATTTCAGGCAGGTCTCTGACGCCTTTGGAGAAAAGGTGCGGATCTTTGGTAATCTGCCCTTCAATATCTCAGCTCCCTTTTTGGAACACCTTCTCGCAAATCGACCCTATGTCAAAAACGCAATCCTCATGTTTCAATATGAGGTGGCACAGCGATTGACCGCCTCTCCGAACAGCAGGGAGTATGGCGCCCTTAGCATCGCGGTCCAATACTACGCCCACATCGTACCCCTCATAAAGGTCAAGAAAGAGTCCTTTTACCCCAAGCCGAAGGTTGACTCAATGGTTCTCGAGCTCGACCTTGAGAGGCCCCACCCTCTCAGGGCGGAGAATGAGGAACGCTTCCTGAGCGTTGTAAGGGCTGCGTTCAGATTTCGGCGTAAGATCATCCTCAATTCGCTCGAACGGGCAATGGCGCCGTTAACGAGGGATATAATCGCACGGGCTCTCGAGAGATCCTCTATCGATCCAAAGAGAAGGGCTGAAAGCCTCAGCATAGATGAATACATCTGCCTCAGCTCTTCCCTATCACAGGATGCGACATCTCCTTGACACTTCCACACAGCAATGATATGTAGCCTTTGAGTCAATACATCATGGTATAAGGTGCACAGAAAGGGCTATATCGTAGTTGAAGGTCCGTTAGGGGTGGGTAAGACGAGCTTGGCCCGGCTGCTGGCCGAAAGGATAAACGCCAAGGCCATCCTGGAGGAGACCGAAGAAAATCCTTTTCTCCTGAACTTCTATAAGGACCCGGTAAGGTTTGCATTCCAAACCCAGATCTATTTCCTGCTGAGGCGCTTTCAAAGGCAGGATGAGATCAACCAGATAGATCTTTTCAAAAGGGTCGTGGTCTCGGATTTTCTCTTTGATAAGGACAGGATCTTCGCGAGGTTTAACCTGGATGACAGGGAATTCGGCCTTTATGAACAGATGTTCCACCTCTTGAAGGCCTCCGTTATAAAGCCTGATCTTGTGATCTTCTTGCAGGCGAGGGCTGACATCCTAAAGGAGAGGATCAGGAAGAGGGACAGGGAGTATGAAAAAACAATCAGCCTCAAGTACCTGGAGCAGATCAATCAGGCATTCAACGATTTTTTTTTCCACTACACCGAGACACCCCTTCTGGTTATCAACGCCTCGTATATCGATTTCGTGCATGTTCCCTCCGATCTCGACGAGTTAGTCCTCGAGATAGAGAGGATGGAAAAGGGGACGAAATACTATGTTCCCCTTGGCTCAAAGCGCTAGCGCTCTCAGGACTGTATACTCACGGCTTTGGAAAAACGAGAGGTGATGAAAACCTTCAGCGATCCCCCTTGAAACGCTCGTGTACCAGGAAAAACAAGAGAGGTAGCGGTGAAACGCTTTAGGACAATTCTGAAAAATTATTTTATTACTGGTCTCCTGGTGATCCTGCCGATCTTTATAACGGCATATGTGATCTGGTACCTGATAAAGGCCATGGACGCAGTGCTCAAATTTATCCCGGCCAAATACCTGCCAGAGACCTATATCAATGTTTACATCCCCGGAGTCGGCCTCATCCTCGTGGTAATCCTCATCCTCATCGTCGGGATCTTGACCCGAAACATCGCAGGAAAAAAGGTGCTCCAATTTTGGGATAATCTGGTTGACAGGATTCCCCTTGCGAGAATCCTCTATTCAAGCGTGAAACAGCTTCTCCAGGCCTTCTTTTTACAAAACAGCGGCTCCTTTCAGCGGGTAGCCCTGATAGAATACCCGAGGCGCGGGATCTATGTTCTCGGCTTTATTACCGGTGAAAGCAGGGGCGAAGTTCAGGTGAAAACCAACAAGAAGATGATCAATGTCTTTGTCCCGACGACCCCAAACCCCACAAGCGGATTCTACATACTCGTGCCGGAAGAAGATCTCATGCTGCTCGATATGAGCGTTGAAGATGCGTTCAAGCTCCTCATATCCGGTGGCCTCGTGAGCCCAAACGAGATGAAAACACTGACAAGAAAACGAAAGAGTGGAACCGCTAGCCAGAATTAACCCTTTACATCAGCCGCCAACCTTTGCTAGAAGATTAGATATGTCGTAACACTTTAGCCTTTTGAAACTACCTGGTGAATGGGCAGAGGGGTGTCTTTTTTCCCATCATACCCCAAGAAAGGATGACACAATGAAGACCGATTTCTTATTCACTTCAGAATCCGTTACCGAGGGGCATCCGGACAAGATAGCCGATCAAATCTCCGATGCCGTGCTCGATGAGATTATAGCGCAGGATAAAGATTGCAGGGTTGCCTGTGAAACCCTGGTGACCACCGGTATGGCGGTTGTTGCCGGGGAGATAACCACCTCCTGCTACGTGGAAATCCCCGAGGTTGTGCGCCACACCATAAAGGACATAGGCTACCAGAATTCATCCATGGGGTTTGATTGGGAGACATGCGCGGTAATTACCAGCATCGACAAGCAGTCGCCTGACATCGCACAAGGGGTAAATGGGACCGGACTCCTCAAGGAGAGGGGTGCGGGTGACCAAGGCCTTATGTTCGGGTTTGCCTGCACCGAGACCCCCACCTACATGCCCATGCCCATCTATCTTGCCCACAGGCTCTCCGAACGGCTTGCCCATGTTCGAAAATCAGGCAAACTTCCCTGGTTAAGGCCCGACGGAAAAACCCAGGTCACCGTGACATACGTGGATCAGAAGCCGACCACGGTACATACCGTGGTTATCGCAGCCCAGCACGCGCCTGAGGTAACCTACGACACCATCAAGGAGGCTATCATTGAAGACATAGTAAAAAAGGTAATCCCCCCGGAGATGCTCGACAAGGATACGGAGATTTTTGTGAATACCACCGGCAGGTTTGTTATCGGTGGCCCACAGGGAGATTGCGGCATGACCGGCAGGAAGATCATCTCCGACACCTATGGGGGATTCGGCTGCCACGGGGGCGGCGCCTTCTCCGGGAAGGACCCCACCAAGGTAGACCGCTGCGCCTGCTATATGTGCCGATACATTGCAAAGAACATTGTCGCCGCAGGCTTGGCCGAACGCTGCGAGATACAGGTTGCCTACACCATCGGCAAGGCGCAACCGGTAAGTTTGCTGGTAGATACCCGCGGCACCGGCGTGGTGCCCAGCCACGAGATGACCGAGATGGTAGTAAAGGAGTTCGACATGAGGCCTGCTGCCATCATCGAACAACTGGACCTCCTGAGGCCCATCTACAAGAAAACATCGAACTATGGTCACTTCGGGCGTGAGCTTCCGGAATTCACCTGGGAGAAAACCAACCTCGTTGAAAAATTGAAAAAGGCGCTGTAACCGCTCATCGGGGCTCTGGGTTACAACCGATAAAGGAACGAAAGCATGGATTATCACATCAAGGATATAGGACTCGCTGATAGAGGAAGACTCAGAATCGAGTGGGCGGGCCAAAGCATGCCGGTTTTGTATTCGATCAAGGAGAGATTCATCAAGGAGAAACCGTTCTTAGGGGTAAGGGTCAGTGCGTGTTTACACGTTACCACCGAGACCGCGATGCTGGCGAGTACGCTCAAGGCGGGCGGCGCCTCGGTAGCACTCTGCGCCTCCAATCCCCTCTCGACCCAGGATGACGTTGCAGCCTCGCTCGTTAAACATGAAGAAATACCCGTATTCGCCATAAAAGGAGAGGACACGGACACGTATTACAGCCATATCTTGTCGGCACTGAAACAATTTCCTCACCTCACCATGGACGATGGGGCCGATCTGGTCAGCTCCCTGCACTTTATCGCCCTTGAGAAGTGGGACGAGGTTGCTCAGTCGATCAGGCAATGGGGTCTTTCCTTGAGTGATGCGGACAGGAATACCCTGGTATCAGGGGTCATGGGAGGAACAGAGGAAACCACCACAGGCGTCATCCGGCTCAGATCAATGGAACGGGACAAGGTGCTCCAGTTTCCGGTGATCTCCGTGAACGATGCCAACACCAAACACCTCTTTGACAATCGGTACGGTACCGGCCAGAGCACTATTGACGGTATTCTGAGGGCGACCAACAGGCTGCTCGCTGGGAGCCACTTCGTGGTGTCAGGCTACGGGTGGTGCGGACGGGGGGTAGCCACACGGGCAAAAGGGCATGGCGCCAGGGTGATCATCTGCGAGGTCGATCCCTTGAGGGCCCTTGAAGCGGTCATGGATGGATTCGAGGTCATGCCGATTCTTAAGGCAGCTCCGATCGGGGATATCTTCTGTACCCTTACCGGCGACATGAATGCAATCAGCGCGGAGCACATCCTTGCGATGAAGAACGGCGCCATTATCTCCAACTCAGGGCATTTCAACGTGGAGCTCGATCTGCCTGGGTTAAGGGAGTCCTCGACCTCACAAAGGAAGATGAGGGACTTCGTGGAGGAATACACCCTTGCCAACGGCAACAAGGTCTATGTGTTAGGCGAGGGACGCTTGATAAACCTGGCAGCAGCGGAGGGCCACCCCTCATCCGTGATGGACATGAGCTTTGCCAACCAGGCCCTGTCCGTGGAATACCTCGCAAAGGCACACCAAGGCCTCGAGAAAAAGGTCTACCCTGTACCCCTTGAGATCGACAAGGAGATTGCGAGGCTCAAGCTCGCCTCAATGGGCATAGAGATCGACACCCTCACCCCTGAGCAGCACAAATACCTTACCTCCTGGGAGATGGGCACCTGATCTTTCGATCAGTTTAATAAAATAGTCGAATAAGCCTCCTTGACAATAGAAAACCAATCCCATACAGTGAAGTCGATGTTGGGATTACGGGTTTAATCCGTAAAGGAGGGACAGCATGAAGGGGAAAAAAAGCGACCCTGCTTCTCGTGGAGAAGCGGGGTTTTGTCTTACAAAGAAGGGTATCATGAAAAAAGAAAGAAATGGATTCATAAATAGTTTACGCTATCTTTGTTTTATAAGTCTTATCGGTATAGGGTTAATGGCTATAATCGCCACCGGCGGTGATGGCGGAGGTGGTGCTCCTACACCTGAACCAGTTGAGCAAGCCACCATAGACTCTTCTACTGCACCTAAAATTGCATCTGGAATGGGAAACATAACTACAGGCATCAATGCAGCATTACTTTTCATTACTCTGGATATTGGAAGCGGTGCATATTGTCCAAAGACTCTTTTGGGGCATGCAGATGATTTAATCTTTAATGCCTATTCCGCAAGGACAGCATCGGGAGTAATTTCTGAGACAGAACCTTGTCCCAATGGGGGTTCTTATACCCTGACTGTGACCTGGGATGGTCCTGATGATCCAGCCGATTGCAGTCAAGCACAAAATCCCAGAATGGAATATTCATTTAGCAGTTGTCGAGAGGATACGACGACTTTGAATGGGACTATGGGTATATACTTTATCGGTAATCTCTGCACTGAAAAGCCAACAGCATTTGTCATGTACTTCACGAACTTCAAGTTCCAGGATCAAGTCGATAATACTGATGTTACCATGGATTTTACCATGGATTTTAGTAACATCCAATATAATCAATTTAATAAAATAACGGAGCTCACAGCAACAGTTGACGGCTCTTTTTTTGGAAGTATTGCCGGAGATCAATTCAGAGAGAGCTACGAAAACATTATCATTGCTGGTCGATATACTACCGTCGACTCAATCCCAGGGGAGTTGTACACATTAAATGGCAAATACAGGGGCGCGTGTTTGGATGGTTGGGTTACTATTGAGACCATCGATCCTATATTCCGGCCCGAATCAGGTAAGTGCCCAACCGCTGGACACATTAAAATCTCTGGTAACGGCGAGGCAACAATTGAATATAGAAGCGATAGTGGCGTGACCATTAATGTTGGTGGGGAGGAGTTAAATTATACAAGTTGTGATGATCTTCCGACGTGTAGTTAGAATCCTAAAACATGATTTACAAACTTTTTGAATCTATCGACTATCCTGCGTAAGGTCATCCTTGGTGCAGAAAAAGGTTTTGATTTTCGCATGTATGTGGGATAAGATTTAACCGAATTAATGGAAGTTGTTTGTTAAAAAATGTGTAAAATACGTACCAGAAAGTATCAAAAAGGCCTACTTTTCGGGGAAAATGAGAGTGTTTTTGTTACACGTGGAAATCCTAAGAATCTAATAAAATCAAATGCCTGGGTGGCGGAATTGGTAGACGCAAGGGACTTAAAATCCCTCGGTCCTTAGCGGCTGTGCGGGTTCGATTCCCGCCCCAGGCACCAATAATATCAATAAGTTAGATCTCATAAACTCGTAGCTCATTTTTAAATGTTTTGCCTATTTTTACCGCGGTGCTACCCTATTGCTACCCTAGCATTTGCTTCATTTCTAAAACGTATGGTCAACTTCATCTAGCATCAATCTCATGTCATTCCGAGCATCCATTTCTGTGAATTTGGAAGGTACCACACAGCGATCCTGAGATCTCAGCATTCAATTCCTCTTTTAACCTCTTCCCTTATGCCGTTGCAGTGAGCTGTCATTGCTCGCAATCGGCCATAATGACCACAAGCAAACTCAAAACCATTTCATTTCTTCTTTCAGTTTTCAGCTTCCTGTAACCGTGAACCCTGCTGAACCTTATACTACCCGTATCTCTCCACCTCTATTCACCTTGCATTTTCATGCCCATGCGAGTATTAAAGAAATGATTTCCTTTCTCAATGTTACCAACGCGTGCTCAACTGGGCTATGAGCGATGTGCAATCAGCCGTCAGCTATAAGCTTTCAGATTCTTAAAGCCTTGAACCCAGAACGGTGAACCTGCTTTCCCTTTCGGCTATCAGCTATGAGCTAACTGCTCGATATGACTCGTAACATTTCCTGATCTGGAGGGATATGTAAGAGATTAAAACTACTGATTCTCAATAAAAAACAAACAATGATGTAACTCCTTTTGAAACCTTTAAAAGGTATCTATGTCAGATCCTTTAGAACCAGGCCAGGTTATCATCGGCCACCTCTTCAATGAACCGATGCAGGTGGAGACCATCCGCCAGAACGGTGCTGATTCGTGGATGGTCGGCTTGGTAGGCCTTCAGAGCGAGCAGTTCCGCCGGGCAACCTTAACCAAGTCGGATATTGAAACCCTTAGGATTCTGGAATCGGCCTTTTCCTACCATGGCGATGGTAGAATTCTACGACTTGGCCTCCAGGCTTACTCCCTCGGCATAGCCTACGAATTCGACCCTTATTTCGGCCTCTCCATATCCAGGGTAGATCCTCTTCCCCACCAGCTAGAGGCTGTCTATGAACACATGCTAAAACTCCCCCGCGTCCGCTTCCTCTTGGCTGACGATGCTGGTGCGGGTAAAACGATTATGGCAGGACTCCTGATCCGTGAGCTCAAGCTGAGAGGGCTTGCTGAGAGGACCCTGATCGTCTGCCCGGCAAATCTTTCATTCCAATGGCAACGTGAACTGCTCGAGAAATTCGACGAGAGGTTTCTGGTACTGAAGGGATATGATGTGCGTGAGCAGTTCGGCGTCAATCAGTGGCTGGAAAATAACAAGGTCATCACATCGCTGGATCTGGCCAAGCGTGAGGATATTCTCCCAGGCCTGCGCCAGTGTCGCTGGGATCTCGTAATCGTGGACGAGGCCCACCGTATGGCTGCGTACTCAGAGGATAAGAAAAGCCAGCGCTACAGACTCGGTGAACTCCTCAGGGAACGATCAGATCACATCGTTCTGCTTACCGCGACTCCTCATAAAGGCGATCCCCAGAACTTCAGCCTCTTCCTGCGCCTCTTGGACTCAGATGCCTTCGCCGATGTGCGGTCGATCCAGGAGGCCATGAACAGAAGACGTGCCCCATTTTACATACGCCGGACCAAGGAAGCTATGGTGTATTTCCCTGAGAGGCAGCACGATGGCACCTGGAATGCCAGGGAGATATTTACCCGCAGAATCCCCCACTCAGTGCAGTTCTCTATCGATGGTGAGGAATTCAAGCTCTATCAGGATGTAACCCGATACGTGAAACGCCAGAGCGCCCTGGCAGCGGCAAGGGGAGACGATCCACGATCACGGGCCATCGGCTTTCTTATGTCGTTATACCAGAGGCGACTTGCCTCGAGCACACACTCAATGAGAAAATCACTAGAGAATCGTGCGAAGCGGCTTGAGAAAATGCTCAAAGAAGCCAGGGAACTACTGCTCACTGCTCCTCCGGTACTGCCCGATCCTGAAGAGCTTGAGGAGATGGAAGATCTCGAACGGGAGAGGCTTGAAAAGGGCCTGGGGGCCATCACCGTTTCCGAGAACGCGGAACAGGTGCATCAAGAAATCCATGATCTGAAAAGCCTTGCCGAACAGG
>CAYPNL010000223.1:0-3495 GCA_964412045.1 uncultured Desulfobacteraceae bacterium | reverse complement strand
AGATCCTCGAGGGAGTTCACATCCTTTTTGGCTGCGAGGATTCCGGGGCCATGGGCATGGACAACGAGCACCTTGACATCCTGGAGTTCTTTTAGGTCCATCCTCTTGTAAAATTCATACGCCACCCTGGTTGCCACCTTACCGCTCTTATATCCGAACGGGAGATCCACCGCCTCCATAACCGGGAACTTCCCTCTGGTATACGCAAAGCATGACTGTCCGATATCGGAGATCCCTTTCACCACTCCATCGTAGCACATCGGTGCCTTGGTCAGGGTTCCTCCGGGGAAGTAGGAAATCTTAACCCGTCCCTTGGTCCTTTTCTCGATCTCGTTGATCATCTTAGCGCCGGCGATTGCGTGTCCATGGGTTGGCGGGAAGAAGTTGCTGTAAGTGAGATTAATGGTTTGAGCCTTTGCGCCTGGAACGAATGAAAAGCTCAGAGAGACCATGAAGCAAAAAACGAACGCGACGATGAGAAGATTATTTTTTTTCATTTTTCCCTCCCTTATGAATTAGTGGAAATGAGCTTCAAAAGTATGGTGTCTCGATGTTCTTAGTACTGACCACCCCCTCTCGTTTTAGATAGTGTAATAACATCACCGTAACGTGAAACCATATCGATTGTAGTGCCATTTGTCAATGAGAAATGGCGCCTTTCCATTAGTGTTTTTTGGTATACCCAGCCTCAAAGACCTTGTGGTTGATTTCCTTAAGCCTTGATGGACTAATCTTCCCGATAGTGCTCTTGAGCTCTTCATAACTGAGAGGCCCTTCTCCGAAGGCTGCAAAAAAACCGAGCAACGCCAGGTTTGAGGATCTCGGAGCACCCAGTTCTTGAGCTATGAGGGAGGCGGGCACTGCACGAAAGGTGATGTGTCTATCCTCGAGAAAACCCTTAACCTCTTGCTGTGGAAAACCCTTTGGATCGGTGTTGACAAACAGCTTTCCCCCTCTCGATAGAAAGGGAAGGTTTCGGTACCCTTCGTTTTCATCAAGGGAAAGCAGGAAATGAACCGTACCGGATCGTGCCATTGATCCTTCCATATCCCCAAATCTGAGATGAGAGATAACCGATCCGCCTCGCTGGGCCATGCCATGAGTTTCAGCCCCCATCACCTTAAAGCCCTTATCAAGGGCAGCTTCAGCCAGAACCCTGGTCATGAAAAGGATACCTTGCCCCCCCAAGCCACAGAGGACTATGTTGACAGTCTCCACCTAAGACCTCAATACAATCTTATTTCAAACCTTGTACTTCTTGGATAGTGGAGAAATGGAGTATTGGAGTGATGGGTTTACTCGAATCAAAACCGATTTGTGTGCTCTCTCTACTCATTGCTTTGGTACTCCATCACTCCAGTTCTCCAATACTCCATATACCTGCTCCACATAGAGCGCCTCTCATTGAGGCCTACCTGCAATTTATTGTTACATTTTCCAGACATATACCATTACGCCTCCACGATCGCACCTTTGGGGCATACCTGAATACACACGCCGCAATCAACGCAGAGATCCCTGTTCACATTGACCCTTCCCAGCTCCTGGTCATGGTAGAGGGCAGGGCACTCAAAGCTCTCAAGGCAAACGTTACACTCAACGCAGGCATCGGTAACCTCCACGCGTATTTTTTCTGGAATGCCCTCCTCAGGATAGGCAATCACGCAGGGATGGCGTGCGATAATCACCGCGATTCCTCCGTCGGGGCTATTCACATACTTCGATGCCTTTTTTATCGCATCCGTCATCTTTTTTATGTCATAGGGATCAATGACCTCGATGAAATCGCATCCGCAGCCGGCAACGATTCTCTCCAGCGAAACGGCCTTCCCCCGGCTTCCATCAGCCCGTATCCCAAGTTCGGGCGTAGGCTGCATGCCGGTCATAGCAGTAGTCTGGTTATCGAGTATCACCATGATGAATCGCGCTCCATTGTATACGGCGTTCAGCAAGCCTGCAGTTCCCGAGTGGAAGAAGGTTGAATCGCCGATGGTGGCTACAATAGGCTGGGTGATTTCGTCTTGGGCAAATGAATGATAAAAGCCGGATGCCATGGTGATGGCTGCTCCCATATCCAGGCAAGTATCCACCGCGCCCAGGTTCAGGCCCAGGGTATAGCAGCCGATATCCGAAGAAAATATGGCCTTTGGCCCGGCTTTCCGTATTGCGAAAAAGGCTGCCCTGTGAGGGCATCCAGGGCATAGTGTCGGTCTTCGTACCGGCAGCTCAAGGCTCGCTACCAGCTGTGATGCTTCACGATCTTCAGCCTGACACAGGTTTTTGAGGCCGAGTTCCTCAAGGGTATGACTTACTATGTCATAGAGCAGGGAGGGAATGAGTTCGCCTTCGGAAGGCACGTGACCGGAGAGGCGCCCGAGAACCTTGTGCTTGTTTTGGAGAAAGTATTCGATCACTGTGTCGGTTTCCTCCAGGACGAGCACCCGGTCGCAGGCAGCGGTAAACTCTGCGGCTACTCTTTCTGGGAAGGGAAACGGAGTGCCGATCTTTAGGACAGGGATATCCGTACGGTGTTCCTCCCACAGGATATCTCGAATCACGGAATAGGGAACACCTCCAGCTATGACGCCGAAGGGGTATGTTCTCCCGGATTGAAGGGTATGGAAATTGTAACGAGAGAGGGTTTCGAATCTCTCGGCGATCTTCCTCAGTTTTTTGTTCAGCTCCCTATGAAGGGTAAGCCGGAAAAGGGGTGTGGCCGCCCAACGTTGGGGATTTCTCTCAAAGGAGGCCTTTCGATCGCCACGAGGAAAGGAGTTGAATGTAATGCTCTGTCGTGCGTGGCATACACGAATGGCAGGCCTCAGAACAACGGGAACGCTGAATTCCTCCGAGATATCCATGGCAAGAGAGACCATCTCCCTGGCCTCCTGGGGATTGGAGGGATCCAGAACAGGGACCTTGGCCAGCCTTGCCATAAATCGGCTGTCCTGTTCCGTCTGTGAGGAATGGGGTCCCGGATCATCGGCTGAGATGATCACAAACCCTCCCCTTGTTCCCAGATAGGCCGAGCTCATCAGGGAATCGGCAGCCACGTTGAGCCCCACCTGTTTCATACAACACGCTGCCCGTTTTCCCGTGATAGAGGCCGCAAATGCCGTATCCAGGGCAACCTTTTCATTGGTCGACCATTCCACATAGGTGTCAAGATGCGCAGATTTTACAAAACGGATTACTTCCGGCAGGATCTCCGAGCTGGGAGTGCCCGGATAGGAGGTAACCACCTGACAGCCCGCCTCTACGAGCCCTAATGCGATTGCACCATTTCCAAGGAGAATCTCTTGTTTAGTCATGCTGCTTACGATCTTTTTTTGCCTTCTCAACCAGAGTGACCAAGCTCTCCATCTTGGGCTTCGGCGGAATGAATATTTTCTCTAGTTCTTCCTCGGTGTAATGATCCTCAAGGAATGTCTGTATCTCCATACGCCCTTTCCAACAGCCGATTATCCACCTGCAGGGAAGCATGTTGTTCTCGGT
>CAYPNL010000222.1:0-10365 GCA_964412045.1 uncultured Desulfobacteraceae bacterium | reverse complement strand
GCAATACCGTGCGAACTCCTCTGTCCAGAACAGAGGAAGGTGGAGAACATACCGGAAGATGACCTCGACAAAGACGACGACAGCCATGATGGAGATAATCAGAACGATTGCGATCTCCGTAATTCGATTGACTATATGGCTTACACGCTCCATCTTTATCTTCTTAAATATCCGTAACATTTTAATAGAGGACCCCAACGCTTCGCTTCAGGGTTATGCAGGAAAGAAACTATCATTTCGTTTCCGTGATCTTTTTGATCACCGTCTTCCAGTCTGGATACTGGGTATAGTATTTTTCATAAACTGGCTGCATGGCCTTAAAGAACATGTTTTTATCCACAGCGCTGATATCCATCCCCCAGGCCTTTAGATCCTTGAGTTGCTTCTGTTCGTTATCTCGAATGATTGTTCTTTCAAAAGCGGCAACCTCTATAGCCGTTTTAATAAAAAGATTCTGCCATTCCGGCTTGAGGGAGGTAAACTCCTTTAAGCTCATGGTCAAAGGTGCGGGTGAATAAAAATGTCCCGTGAGGCTTAAATACTTTTGAACCTCATTTAGTTTATAGGCGTGAATAATGGCAACCGGGTTTTCCTGTCCATCAATCACTTTTGTTTGAAGGGAGGTATACACTTCTCCCCAACTCATGGGAACTGCTTGGGCGCCGAGTTGGCGGACAGAAGCGAGGTGAACCGGATTTTCCATGGTTCGAAACTTCAGCCCCCTGAAGTCCTCTGGCTTTAACAAAGGACGGGCTGAATTGGTGAAATTCCTAAATCCATTCTCAAAAAAGGCAAGGCCCTTAAGCCCGCTTTTCTCCAAATCATCCAAGAGTTTTCGACCAATCGTGCCGTCAAGCACTCCGTCAACATGCTTGGAGTCTCGAAAAAGGAACGGTAAGTCCAGAACCATCATGCTTGGACAAAAGCCGGAAATAGGTCCTGTAGCAGTCACGGCAAGATCAATGCTCCCAATTTGCATCCCCTCAAGAACCTCCCTTTCCCCTGTTCCGAGTTGTCCTCCGGGAAAGACGCGGATGTCAACAGACCCTCCGGTAGCGTCTTTGATGCGCTTGGCAAATTCCATCGCCCCAACATTATAGGCGTGCTTTGCCGGAATGACCGTAGCGAGTTTCAACGGAATTTTCTTTTCTTGTGCTGCTGCCTGTAGCGGCAAACAGACTATCAGCAGTAAATATAAAATAGAAAAGAATGCTCTCCTCATGAAAAATACCTCCTCTAATGCTTAAATTTTTTGCATCATTGAAAACTCATGAAAGGGTTGTCAATATATTTCTGGTAATTATCTTACATTTCTTTCAGTTAAATAGAAATGAACAACCCTTATGTATAAGACGAAGGGCTGAACTCATCCTCGATAAGGGCACTAACTCGACGTATCAATGACCATCGAGATTATAATTATTAGTTGAATTAATAACAATGAATGGCTATCATAAAATGTTATGGTTAATTAAACGATAAGCAAAAGGAGTGATGGTATGCATGATGATGGAATGCCGCAACGGTTTACCGGTGCAACGAAATACGTGCTGGATGAGGAGCTGGCAAAGATCGTGAATATCTCTATGGCACTTGAAATGCCGCTGCTCTTAAAAGGAGAACCTGGTACAGGGAAGACCATGCTGGCTCATGCGATCGCAGAGGACCTGGGGATGCCGCTGATTGTGCTGAACGTGAAATCGAGCATGAAGCTGATCGAGACCCTGTATCAGTACGATACCCTGACCAGGCTCAACGACAGCCGATTTGGTGATTCAAGCAGGAATGTGAGCAATATCGAGGACTATATCAAGATGGGCAAAATCGGACAGGCCTTTGTCGCAGATGAGAGGGTAGTGCTCTTGATCGATGAGATCGACAAGGCAGATACCGATTTTCAGGATGATATGCTCGATGTGCTCGATCAGATGGAATTCGACATCCTCGAGATTGATAAGACGATCAGGGCCAAGCAAAGGCCGGTGATCGTGATAACCTCTAATGCGAAGAAGGACCTCTCCGATCCCTTTCTGGGAAGATGCAATTTCCACCACATCGCCTTTCCCGAACCGGATATGATGAGGGAGATCGTGCAGGTCCATTTTCCAGAAATCAGCCAGGATCTGCTCGATGGGGCCGTGAAGACCTTCTATCGGCTCAGAGAGTTCAAGGACATGGAAAAGAAACCCGCCACACGGGAGCTCATCAACTGGATTAGGGCACTGCAAGCCGATCCTGATTTCGGGGTGAAGGATCTGATAAAGGGAGACATCCCCTACTTGGGGGTTCTCTTCAAGAAGAGCCCCGATTATGCGTTGGCTCAGAGGGCCATATCCAGATTTAGGTTGTAGAAGGTGTTCGTCGAATTTTTTTACATATTGCGGCAGGTAGGGGTGCCGGTTACACCCACCTCATTCCTGAAATTACAAAAGGCCTTGAGTAAGGGCCTCATCAACTCCGTGGATGATTTCTATACTGCTGCCCGATCCATACTGGTAAAAAGCGAACGCTACTTTGACCTCTTTGATCAGGTATTCGCCCACCATTTCGAGGGGGTTGAACTAATCGATCCCACAGAGTTTGAGCTGACCAAGGCCGCCAAGGCCTTACTGGATGAGTGGCTAAAAGAGCCGCAGGCTCTCGCTGAAGCCCTTGGGATCAATGAGGAAACCCTGTCTCGTCTAAGCCCTGAAGAGTTGCTCAAATATTTTCTCGATAGGCTCAAGGAGCAGACCGAAGCACACCACGGTGGAAGCAAATGGATCGGGACAGGAGGCACTTCACCGGTAGGCCATTCCGGCTATCATCCAGGCGGCATGAGGGTTGGGGGTAGCTCCAGGAATAAGTCAGCAGTCAAGGTAGCCATGGATAGAAGGTACCGAGATTACTCCAAAGAGGCCCCCCTCACCCGGCGCCACATGGGAGAGGCCCTTAAAAGGCTGAGAAACATGATACCCAGTGGACCAAAGGATCAGATCAACATCGATGAGACCATCTACCAGACTATGAAGAACGCGGGGGAGATCGAGATCATATTCGACCGGAGCCTGAAGGACAGGCTCAAGGTGATACTGGCCATAGATAACGGGGGCTGGTCAATGGACCCTTACATAGATATCGTCCAGAGCCTGTTTGATTATTCAAGGAGCCAGTTCAAGGATCTGAAGATCTTCTTTTTCCATAACACCATCTATGATTATCTCTGGGCCGATCCGCCACGGAATTCAAAGCCGCATAAGGTGGAAGAATTCATTAGAAGAGATCCGGAAACGAGGTTGATTATTGTTGGCGATGCAAGCATGGCGCCCTATGAGCTTATGGCCACTGACGGCTCAATCCACATAGAGGAAAGGAGCGGCAGGCCGAGTATAGAGAGGCTTCACTTGCTGGCCGCGACCTTTCGGCATGCCGCTTGGCTCAACCCTAAATCAGAGATAGAGTGGCCTTACACGAGAAGCATCAATATTATACGCGAGATCTTCCCCATGTTCGAGATCACCTTGGACGGCCTGGAGAAGATGGCAACCCACCTGATGAGCAAAAATTGATATCTGAGCACCTTGCTGTAGTCCACCGTATTGAGACATTCGGAGCCCCCAATTACCGATGGATCAAAAGCGGAGTTGAATGACCAGATTCCCCCTTGTAAAATTGAATGAGTACCATTTCAAACTTGGCTTGACCGAGCCTTTCTTTCCATTATACATTCGACCATATTACAGAGGTATATGAGAATCCTGTTTTGAAAGGGAATACAGATCAGGCTTTCTATTATTTCTGCGCTCCTTCTCACAGGAGTTCTCGTCAGTGCCGTGAATGCCGGTAAGATCGGAGAGGTGGAGCTGATTGATGGCAGCGTCATCTGCGGAGAAATGGTCTCCTCTGAGGGCGGGATCTATACCCTGACATCCGATACCATTGGTACTGTTCAGATAGAGGAGTCGAAAATCCGGGCCATCCGTTTCAAGCCTTCCCTTGAACCTCATGCGAAGAAACGGGATGCAATGCCCAATTCCGCTGGAGCCCAGTTTCAGGTCCTTCAGCAGCTTATCATGGGAAATCAGGAGATACTTCAAATGATCCTCTCCCTGCTGAATGATCCCGATATCCAGGGGATCCGTGGAGGACCCCTCCATCATTGATGCGGTGAACAGGAGCGACATAGAGGCGCTTTCCTCCAACCCGAAGTTCATGAAACTCCTGGACAATCCCGCAATTCAAGAGATCACCAATAAGCTAACGGAATAGATCACTGAACTGCTCATCTGACGGAATTGATCTCGCAGTCCGGAACGCTTGCTGACTCACGAGGAGCCATCTACAGCCGCGACGCTCTGAAATCTTATCTATTTACAAATAGAGGCTTCATAAACTCTTATGGTCGCTTTACTCATGCAATTGAAAAAATGAGTGTTTTCCTCTATTGTGTAGTAAAAAACACAGTAAGGTAGCACAATGAGTGTTCGAATCAACGTCAGTCTTCCCGAGGATGTCTTTGAAAAGCTTTCCCGGGAGGTAGAGCCCAGAAAGAGAAGCCGTTTCATCTCCACGGCCATAGAGTATGTTCTCCGAGATAAGAGGTCTGGAAGGCTTGCAGCCGAATACAGGGAAGCGGCAGCCGAGATTCGCAGAGTGAACAAGGAGCTTGAGGGAGTAATCGGTGACGGCCTCGATTAAGCGAGGGGATGTATTCCTGGTGAACTTCGATCCAACAGTCGGCGCTGAAGCCAGGAAGACACGGCCTGCTGTTGTCGTCTCTCATGATATCAACAACGCCCATTCTCCCATTGTTTCTATTGCGCCTATTACTTCAAATGTGACCCGTGTCTATTCCTTCGAGGTCGAGGTACCAGCCAAAACCGGGGGATTGCGGACCCGCTCAAAGGTGATGGTCAACCAAACCCGCCCAGTCGATAAGGCCCGCTTTCTGAAAAAACTGGGTGCTCTTCCTGCCGAAATCATGAATGATGTGGATCAGGCTTTGATCCTCAACTATGACCTCTTTGAAACAAGCCCATAAACGCCTCTTTATAATCTCAGGCCTGTTTTTATAACCTGATTTGGTAGCCCTTCGAATAGGGTTCTGATGCGGGAGCTAACCAGATCCGGCCTTGATAAATGCGCGGTATGGCGTATCCGTGAATAGCTCATTCTTACGGAAATGAGCGGTTCGACTTTTCCCTCTGAGCCTTGACTGCCTGTCGCACAAAGCCCTGTAGCTAAGGCCATTCCTGATCCAATATGTATCCGTGACGCCGGCAAAACCCTGCATTTTATATTTCCTGGAACGCCTGCCCGCCGTCTTTGTGGCGTGGTTTACTGACGTAACAATAGCCACACAGAGCCTTACCTATTCATAAGTTGTTTCAGAACCAACATTTTCCATATTATAAGTCTTGATCTCATTTCCTGTTGAGTCATACTCACCAATGAGTCCCTTCGGAGTATAGAAAGGAGGTCCTTGCCCCGTCAACGGCTTTCCAGAGTCTTCTGCCAAAGGGATCATGATAGTATGTGGCTACTACACCATCCCCGTCTTCCACCTGAACCAAGCAATCCTCTCCAGCATAGCGGTAATTACTATCCTGCCCTCCTGTGCTCTTCCAGATTTTATCGGATGGTTGATGAGATCATAGGTGGGGGTTTCGTTGCCTCGGGAGCTTTATCGCTCTGAAGGCCCGTGCTCTTGAAATCTCTTCATAAGCCGCTGTCTGGATTTATACACTCCTTTAAAAAATGAAAAGCAGTTAAGGAGATAACTCCCTCAACTGCGCTGGTGTTCCTTGCTTTCAGGAGTTACTTAATTGTTGAGCAGCGTCCCTCTTTACTATGTGCTTTTTGCCCTCTTTAATTCTTAAATTGCCGCCTGAGATATTCAAGAACCTGATCGGCCCAAATTCCAGAATTCAAGAGCAAACGGATTTTTGACAGAAGAAACGGCTGTGTAGAATTACATGATGACGGCCGATGAAGCTGAAGATATGAACATCATATCATAGCATTTTTGATACGCTGGGGATTTCGGCTATAGCAGATACCTGCATTGAGGGGAAAGCTCAGATCTGGCAGACATATCACAGGGTTTTGGGGTGGCTGATATCTTAAGGTTTTGGATTAATACCACAAATATAAACCTTGGCTTTTCTCTTTCATCTATTAAATTTTCTTTCCCCGCATTTTTCTCTCTCCGCTTCCCTGCTCCCCGACCCCTGGTCTTACTTGCAGTTTTCAGCTTTGAGCTTTTTCCCCGCTTCACCCCATCCATCCTCTCTGACCCCTGACCGCCGACCCCTGACCCCGGGATGCTTTTCACCCTTGCCTTTTCCTCCCCATGCGAGTATTAAGAAAATAATTTCCTTTCCCACGATACCTATTTGAAATCAACCGGGCTACGAGCGATGAGCTTCTTACAGCCTTGAACCCAGAACGGTGAACCCCGTAATAGCAGAGAGAGATGCATTCATTCAACACAGCGTGCCCAGTTAAATTGTCAGTGATTTTATTTAACCAGGGTCAACAATGCCCCCTACGACCCAAGCTCCACCAGCTAAGTGATCATGGAGCGTTTTAAGTGCTAAAAGGTAAATGATGTTTCAGCCGAAATTCACCTATTCAAATACCATAGTCAGGCTACTGACTCGAATATCTTCTGCGAGAGAGATAATACTCAATTCACCCTTGATACCTAAGTGGGAAGTTACTTTAAGACGGGAAGCAGTAATCCAAAGCGCTCACTCATCCACGAGCATCGAGGGAAACAGGTTATCTTTAGAACAGGTAAGCGCCCTGGCGCATGGCAGGGAGGTAATGGCCACACGAAAGGACAAGCAAGAGGTCTTAAATTACCTCAATGTCTTAGAAAATATAGAGGCATTGACGAAGAAGAGTTCCCTCAGCGAACAAGATATTCTCAGCATCCACCGAATGGTCACAAAAGATGCCCTCGATAATCCAGATGATTGCGGGGCATACCGCAATCGCTATGTCGTTGTTGCAAATAGACTTACAGGACAAGTCATTTTTAGACCTCCAGACAATGAGGATGTGCCGGTATTGATAAAAGATTTGGTGGAATGGATTAATGTGGGGGAAGCCAAAGAACTTGACCCGGTTATTGAAGCCGGAATTTCTCACTACGAATTTGTCAGAATCCACCCCTTTGTTGATGGCAACGGCAGGACTGCCAGGGTTTTAGCAACCCTGATTCTTTATCTGCGAGGCTTTGACACCAAACAATTCTTTTGCCTTGATGATTACTATGACTCTGATAGGCAGGCATATCACACGGCCTTGCGAAGTGTTGACCAAAACACAGGGGATCTCACCACCTGGTTGGAATATTTTGTTGAAGGCGTAAGCGTGAGCATTGAGGTGGTCAAAGAGAGGGTGGCAAGACTGAGCAGTGAAAGATTAAGAAAGGCAGCAAGAGGACAGATTGCTTTAACTGAAAGGCAGATGACGATTGTAGAGTTTATCAACATGCATGGTACTATAACAAACCGAAATATAAGAGAGATGTTTAAGATTTCAGATCGGGCCGCATTAAAGGAAATTAGAAAATTAGTAGATTTGAAGGTAATCAAATCGGAAGGCAAAGGGAGAAGTTTACAGTATATTCTGAAATAATCTTCTGAGGAGGGGTTCGGGATTAGGTTCGGGATTAGGTTCGGGATTAGGTTCAATGATAGGAAGATTTCTGCTATGAGCTATGAGCTTCGTACAGCCCTGAACCCGCCACTTCGCCACAAGAACGGCCAACAAGAGAAACGGCGGGTAAACCCAGAACGGTGAGCCTACTCTTCCCCTCGGCTTGCATCTATGAAAGTGCCATAGACATCATGCTCAAGGCTGGCCATCCTGGTAAAAGTGATGATGGAATTGGAAGATAATAAGTCAACGAATTCAAGGACGTCCCGCAAATCATAAGAGCCAAACGAGCCATTCAGATTTTACAGGAACCGCATGGGACAGAATTAGAAGCTCTCGGGATAATGGGACATTTATCGGACATATGGGACATTTGCCCACGCAAGACAGAAGTATGATCGGGACGTATATGGGTCAATTGGGCCAAACGGAAGGATGATCTCGTTCAGAGAATAGGTGAGTTGGCCAGAGTTTCGCAAAAGCTTGCCCGTGAGGCGGTGCAACAATGCATAAGAAGCTCTGCCGCTACTACTTTGATATCGACCTGGAAGCAACGGCCTCATACGTCCACGCGTATCGCGAAATATGGGATGAACAAAAGCCGGGCAAAGGTTCGCCGGTCAGAAAAACCTGACCCCCTCTCCCTTCTTCCTGCTATCAGCTCATTAGCTCTCCTCCTTTTCCGCTTCCTGATCTCTGACTCCTGAACCTTTCCCCCGCCCGCCCCGTTGAACCGAGCCCCCGCTGGGTGTTCAACTGGGGTTGAACTCAAGTACCGTTCAACTGGGGCACGATAGTGACAGCAAAGTTTACCCCGTAAATGTATCTATCTGATATTTAACTGGGGCGTATTTCACTGGGGCCGATCCCCGCTCCCTTTTTTCCCCATCTATCAGCGCATCAGCTATCAGCTATGAGCTTCTTCTTTCCCTTGCCTTTTCCTCCCCATGCGAGTATTAAAAAAATGATTTCATTTCTCACGACACCTAAACAAGATTCAACCTGGCTATGAGCGATGAGCCATGAGCTTTCAGCTTCCTAAAACCTTGACCCCGCCACAAAGAGGATGCACAAAGGCAAATGGCATTCAAAGGTAATACGTCAACGAATTCAAGGATATCCCAAAAACCCTTCCCCTTTTTGGGTAATAATCCAACAGCTGGTTGACCTTGACGTAGCTATAGATTTTTTGTAAGTTTATATATAAGCAACTCCAGTCCGGTATCGATAAAATCATGGCAAACGGGCAATATGCTGATGCGTGGTGATCCAGGATGAGGCGACGCGAGCTTTGTATACCATAGATGATATAATATGGCTGGATAGAATAGTCGATAAGCTCGCATGGAAGCATAATATCCTCCCTTCTGAGGTGGAAGAGGTCTTAGGTGGCGAATGTAGGATATTTCGGAAGGAAAAGGGGAAGGTTGAAGGCGAGCATTTATATAATGCCCTCGGCGGGACAGAAGCTGGGCGGTTGTTATCTATCTTTTTTATTAGAAAGCTCGGCAGTAAGGCACTCATTGTTACCGCAAGGGATATGAATGATAGCAAGAGGAAGCGGTATGGGAAAAAATAAGGATAGAAAGGATATGTCCATATATGAAGCTTCCGATTTCTGGGATGAACATGACTTCGGGGAATTCGATGACATTGAAGAGGTGACCGGAGTTCAGTTCTTGTTGGAAAAGAAAAAGTATGTGGGCATCGATAGCGATTTGTATGCCATCATCAAGAAAAAGGCAAGAACACTCAACAAATCCGAAGATGATTTGATTAACGATTGGTTGTCTGAGAAGGCAACCACGTAACAGACTAAGTCCACATCCTCTAAGCTGCTCTTCCAGGTACTCTGCCCGGCTATGCTCCCAACCCTGAACCTACTTTTCCTTCCAGCTTCCCATCGCTTTAAGCTCTCAGATCAATAGCTCATCAGCTTATTACCTCCCTGGTCTTGCTTTCAGTTTCCCCTTCCCCCGCTTGTCCGCCGTTTTTTTGGCGGATTCTCCCCATCCATCCTCTCTGACCCCTGACCGCCGACCCCTGACCCCGGGATGCTTTTCCCCCTTGCCTTTTCCTCCCCATGCGAGTATTAAAAATAAGTACCTGATCAGGCGGATAGGCTGTAGGCTGAAGACTGTAAGGACTTACGGGACGTAGTTGACTATGTTGAATAATTCCAACCAGAGATGGAATGATAGGGGACATTCGTGCAGAGCGTGCATAGCGTATTTTGTGGCATGAAATGAAGTGCTTTGTCAGTGTCACAGAAAATGATTGGAGCAAGAATGGCATAGGGCGCAGGGTTTAAGGCTCAAGGCATATGGTAATGGAGAATGAACCAACATGAACTTCAAGGAATTCAAGGCCGGTCGATGGGTGCAGCAATATGAGCAGAGGAGTTTTTCGCCTGCACCCGTAAACCATGAATGGATATGGGAAGACCCTCGCATTAACACCCTGCTTGAGGAAGCGACCCGGGCGATCGGGGAGTTAAATGCCTTTTCGCTCAATATTCTGAAAAAATGGGAGAAGATGGGACGCAGTCAGTTGTATGTTTTTGGACGATACCTTGCGCTGTTCTTGGAGAGGTCCATATAAAAAAGGTGCTTTCTTTTACATTTTAGGCATTTCATGTAAATTTAATGTCTTTTCTTTACATTAAAATCGGCAAATGTAAAAAGGGGCTCTAATTCGGAATTGAATCTCTTCGCGTTA
>CAYPNL010000221.1:0-4726 GCA_964412045.1 uncultured Desulfobacteraceae bacterium | reverse complement strand
GGTCATGAGAAAAATTTTGACTTATTATAGAGCAAATGAGTTAAATTGAGATGATATTTCTTACAGTATTCTATCATGATAATAGATTGATGTTACAGGGATAATAGAAGGTTTCCTATGGCGTCTCAAAGGATAAAATTCTCTGTAATGCTGGTGTTCTTTTAATCGTAGAGAGCAATACGGGTAAATGCGGAGTACTTTGGGGACGCCGGCTGGTCAATAAACGGGTTACTCAAACGAGATAGAAGGAAGGGAATATCCTGAAAAATTGACATTTAGTATAATCCGTCTCTTTTTTCGGAAGGCATCGATGGACGATCAAACAGGCTTGAATCGATTTCTTTCGATAGTAATAAAATTTTTCGGCCGATATCAAGCTACGAACCGCCCTATCACCGTTGGCGTGAACCGCGGGTAAGGATGAATATAAGCCAGGCCAAGCGAATTTTATTCTCCCTGAAGTTTAGCCGTGATTTCTTGAAGCGGACTCACCATCACTTCACCTTTCATTGGATAGGACTCTTTGACCGGTGCAACCACGTAAGCCTCGTCTGGAGAGATATCGTCCAGCGCGTTCCAGAACCCTTTCGAAACCCTGGGAACGGTTGATGATTTTAACTCAAAGGCCAGTGTACGCCGCCCTTTTCTTAAAATAAGATCGATCTCTGCGCCCGCGCTTGTCCGATAGAAGGATGGTTCATAATTCTTTGCACATGCGAGAATGTTCTCCATGGCGAATCCCTCAAAAGATGCCCCTAGGACTGGATGGGCAAGCAGATCGTCATGAGTACGGATATCAAGCAGCGCATGGAGAATTCCGCTATCGCGGATATAGATCTTGGGTGATTTGACCAGACGTTTTTTCAAATTCGGGGCGTCGGGTAAGAGTACCCGGAGCATGAACGTATGCTCTAGAATATCCATATACGAACGAACAGTATGAGAGCTTACCCCCAGAGAATCCGCAAGCTTTGATGCATTTAATAGTGAACCGTGAATGTGGGCGCACATTTTCCAAAAACGGCCAAGCCTTGTCGGCGGCATACGAAATCCGAGCATCCCGA
The DNA here is from genome assembly GCA_964412045.1 of uncultured Desulfobacteraceae bacterium. Lineage (GTDB taxonomy): Bacteria > Desulfobacterota > DSM-4660 > Desulfatiglandales > B25-G16 > B25-G16. The sequence goes on along the minus strand of CAYPNL010000221.1, from coordinate 3,662 downwards.
TATCCCGCTCAAGGAAGGTGCGGATGAAGTCCTGCCGCCATTCGAAACTGATATCGTCGTGTGCTGCAAGATAACTCCTGGGGAACCCGCCTCTCAGCCAGAGCCGCCTGATGTCGCCCTTGTCCGCGGCTTCAACCTCTAGAAGGAGAAACGGAGTCAGATCGAGATAAGCAATACGCCCTGCAAGGGATTCCGAGCTTTGACGGATTAGATCGGGCCCCGCGGAACCAAGGATTAGAAACTGACCGTTTCTTCCCCGTTCATCTATGATACTTCGAAGCGTTACAAAGAGTTCAGGAGCCCGCTGGATCTCATCGAGACATATCAGGTCATTATTGTGCAAACTGAAAAAGGCAGGGGGATCATCGATTTTTGCCAGATCGCTGGGATTCTCAAGATCCAGATAGACCGATTGCTTGAGCTCTCTGACTATTTGACCGGCCAATGTTGTCTTGCCACACTGCCGTGGCCCTAGAATCGCCACTGCCGGGTTGTTTTGCAACCGTCTCTTGATCGTACCCGCGAGATACCTGTCAATTAATTCTTGCATATTTGAAGTTTATATTCATATTTGCAATGAAAATCAATAAAAAAGTGATGCCTAATCCAGCGTCAAGCCAGGTCCGGGACATTTTATTCTGAGCCTGTCGAAGAACTCCGCTTTGCACGCGGGACAACACCGGTGAACTTGCCCTAAGCAAAGTCGAAGGGAATCCGGTTGGAAACGCCATTACATCTGTCTGCGGCATTAAGTTTACTGTGAACCAGAGGGTACCATTGTGCAGCATTGCTTAACGCCGGGTACCATCACGAGTTTTCTCGTGCGGCAGTGCCTCGGGGCATTTCATTCAATATTTGTCCGCCTGCTACCACATGGACGCCGTCTATCTCAACGAGCGCGTCTTCCGTTACCTCCGGCACGAATATGACATGAAGGAGCTCCTTGTCTTGAAGGCCTTTGACAGCAGGGATACCCTTTGTAAGGAGTGTTTTTGCAAGGGAGTGCAGTCTTGGCGCATCAACCGGACGCTCAGACCACTTAACCTCTCCGAGGAGTACACAACGACCGTCAAGGGTTTGGGAGACCACATCCCATTCCGGCCCTTCACCGTGCCAAAAGCGGCGTGCAGGCTCCCAATCACCCAGCTCTTTGAGCCGAGGATGTCGGGCAGAACCCAAGGAGACCCACTGACGGCACAGTTCCTCCCATGCATAGGAAACGAGACCGGGTTCGGCTTCCTTCCAGAGCTTCTCACGCGCTCGAACAGGAGCGTCGGCGAGAAATCCCCGATTCGGGGCCACCACTCGAAACCACAGACGGCAAAAGGGATCGGCAATCCTGTAAAGGGAGCGTTTTGCCGTGGCTGAGGATGCACCAAAAGGTATCTCTCTTCGAATCAGTCCCAATTCCATGAGCCGCTGCAAGGGACGACTGAGGGAGGTGGCAGGTTCACCGATTCGCGCAGCGATTTCCGAGACCCTGTGAGCCCCGAGACCGATTGCGTCCAGAATAGGGCGCAATGCCACCGCAGGCGGCAGTTCCTCGAGCAACAGGCGTTCCGGCTCTTCGTGCAGCGGCCCCAACGGGTTTAGTACCAGATGATCTACGGCACGGTCCAGAGCTAAGCCGGAGTCAGACATTAGCTCCCAGTAACGGGGCACACCTCCCCAGGCCGCGTAAGCCGTGATCATTTCTCGGGGAGTAGTCAGCCCCAATGCATCCGGCAGATATCCCGCAGCAAGAGGTTGTAGTTGAAACGCCTCAGAGGCTCGTCCATAGAGCGGCTCCGTAGCTTCTATCACCAGACCTTGCATCATACGCTGGCTGGAACCAGCGAGGGCGATCGTAAGTTGCGCCTCTTTAGCCTCGTGGTCCACCCAGACCTGAAAGACGCTCGGCAGTTCCGGGCTCGTAGCCACCAGATAGGGGAACTCATCCACGATAAGCGGCCCTCGCCATCGCTGATGCATTGCTTCTGTTGAGATCCTCCCAAGGAGGGATCTCCAATCCGGATAGTGTACGTGATCAAAACCGGGGAACATTGAAGCCAGAGAGGCCGCAAAATAGCGGCGCTGAATGGGGGCCGCCGACTGATCAGCCACCGTATAAAGCCCGCCGCGCTGTTTACACCATTCCAGAAGAAGACGGGTTTTACCGATGCGCCTCCTCCCCCATATAACGGCCAAGCCGCCAGTGTGCGCCAGCCGTTGCAATCTCTCCAGTTCCTCTTCGCGGTCAAGGAATTTCATTTGAGTGCCCTCCTTTGCAGATTATGCAGAAAGCTTTGATTCGAGAATCAAAAGGATTATACATTTTAACATAATGTTTTTCAACATAATTTATCATAGCATAATAATTTCGACCCTTGTATGGAAATTGTTTAGCACCTTTTTGTAATGGGGGACATAGGTTCCAAAACAACGTATGATTTTGGGAAAGGGGCACGCTTGTGCAGGTTGGGATATTTGATTGAGATCACAGCTTCACCAAAACCCGGGATATGTGATATTCCGCTCACTCATTGGTTTGCGAAATTTCGGAAATCGTGATAGTAAAAATACTAATGGCTTTATGAAGGGTGGTTGCACTGAAGGGTATAATGACTATCTTTTCAATACAGTTCGTGGTAAGGTACCCAACCAAAAGATGAGGAATTTTGATGGACTATGACAGGAATCCGGAAAAGGAAAAGGGCCAAGACCAGAGGATCCCGAGCCAAAAGGAATTGGAAAGGGAGTTGAGCGATTACCTTTCTAAGAAATACGGTGATCGCATAAAGATACTATCTCCCATGCTGTTTCCCCAGAGCGATCCAAAAAGGACGGAGGAAGGTGGGAGGGACAGCAAAAAGAAAAAAGGGGTCCCAGCCTTTGATATGAAGCCGGAGGACCTAGAGGCTTATTTAAACGGGTACGTCGTCAAGCAAGACCGAGCAAAGGGCGTGCTGTCAACGAAGATCTGCACCCATTTTAACCGGATACGATCTCGAGGCAGGCATTTTACAAAGGATGAGCCTTTCTCCGTCGGGATGATCAAAAACAATATTCTCATGATAGGGCCTACCGGCGTTGGAAAGACATACTTGATAAAGCTGATAGCCCAGAAGATAGGGGTTCCTTTTGTCAAGGGCGATGCCACGAAGTTTAGTGAAACTGGATATGTCGGCGGTGATGTTGAGGATCTGGTTCGGGACCTGGTATATGAAGCCAAGGACGACCTAAGGCTTGCCGAGAATGGCATTGTGTATATAGATGAAATCGATAAGATTGCCTCCTGCCAGAATATTATTGGCCATGATGTATCGAGAACCGGCGTTCAGAGGGCCCTTTTAAAGCCGATGGAAGAGACGGATGTCGATCTCAAGGTACCGCATGATCCAATCTCGCAGATCCAGGCAATCGAGCAATACAGAAAAACGGGGAAAAGGGAAAAACAGGTGGTGAACACAAAGAATATCTTGTTCATCATGAGCGGTGCCTTTGAAGGCCTGGCTGATATCATCAAAAAACGGCTCAAACGACAGGGCATAGGATTCGAAGCGGATATTCAGTCCCCTGACGTGGACATGGATATCCTAAAACAGGTACGGGCGCAGGATCTTATTGAGTTTGGATTTGAGTCGGAATTCATTGGTAGACTTCCGGTTATAGTCGTCTTCGAT
>CAYPNL010000220.1:0-7235 GCA_964412045.1 uncultured Desulfobacteraceae bacterium | reverse complement strand
GCTCTGGGCCCTGGCAGCCTCCAAGGCCTCGCTGATGGAGACGATCCCGACCTGCTGCTTGTCTACCGAGATCAACCTGACTGTCTTGGCCGTGATTTTTTCGTTAACCCTTACGGACAGCCGTTTGCTAATAGTTACCTCCTGTGAAGAAGTGCCTAATCAGCCACAAAGACGCTAAGACACAAAGAAAAAAAAGTGCTGATAGTTCGCTATAAGCAATAAAAGATTCCATTCAACGTGGCTATCATCAAATCCTGTATCAAAAAAATTATGCTAGAATCTTTGTGCCTTTGTGTCTTGGTGTCTAAACAGTAATTCTAAAACCTGCCTTCTTTTCCAAGTGCAAGGAAGTGTGGAATGTCAATCTCCTTTGGGCACACAAAGGAACAGGCCATTGAGGTGTGACAACGATAGACACCATCCTCGCGGTATAATATCTCCATCCTTTCCTCTTTTGCCGTTTCTCTGGGATCCATGAGCCGCACGATATTTGCCATAGTGGCATTCGGTCCTATATAGTGACGATGACTGCTGATGCATGCCGTAGCACAAAGGAAACAATTAATACACCGGGTGGCCTCGATGTATGTATCCAGCGTCTCCGGCAGTATTCGGTACTCGTCCCCCTCTTCAGGGGGCGGCGTAGGTTTTATGAGATATGGCTTGCTTTTGTAAACCCTGTCATAGGCCTTCTCTAAGTCTACCACGAGATCCCGGATCACAGGCGCGATGGTGAGCGGCTTCAAGGAAAAGGTGTGGGTATTGAATTGTGCCACAGCATTCCGTACGAGCAGTTCACAGGCAAGCATAGGCTTTCCGTTGACGATGATGCCGCAGCTCCCGCACTGGGCATGTTCGCAGGAAGAGGCCCATGCCAGGGTGGGGTCCTGCTCGTCATTTATCTTGCGGAGCACATCGACAAACCGAAGGATTCCCCCTGCCTCCACCTGGTAGCTCTGTATCCACGAGAGATTGGTATCAGGATCATACCTGCTGATCTCAAGCGTAATGACATATAGGTCTGACATAGGTTTCCCCTTTGCAGATAATCAATACTTCCTCTCTATATAGTCGAATAATTCGTAACGCTCCCCTTGGGCCTTGAAGATACTCATATCTATCGACCTTTTGTCAAAGGTGATCTCCCCGAACCGCGGCATATATACGAGGGTATGGTAGTTGAACTCATCGCTCCTTGCCGGATAATCCTCTCTATAATGGCCTCCCCTTGACTCCTTGCGTGCCATAGCTCCCTGGGCGATAGCCATAGATATCGTTATCAGATTGTCGAGCTCCCAGACCTGCCAAAGATTCTGATTTGCGCTCATGGATGCTGCTCCTGGCGGAATGCGGTTTGCCTTTTCCTTTAATTCCTTGAGTTTTTCTATAGCCTCGATCAGGGGCTTCTCTGCCCTGAATATCCCTACTTTTTCCTGCATGAGGGTCCGCAATGAATCCCTGATCCGGGCGTAGCTCTCGGTGCCTTGAGAATTGAGATAGGTGGAAAACTGGTCGAACACGATGTGGCCGGCATCAGAGGGAAGACCTTGAGGTTCCTGGACGTCCTTGAGGTACGCAACCACCTGATCGCCTGTCACGCTACCCATCGTTATCAACTCCAGCATGGAATTGGTCCCCAGCCTGTTCAAGCCGTGAAGAGAAGCTGCGGCAACCTCTCCACAGGCAAAGAGCCCGGGTACGATAGTATTCGGGTCGCGCTGGACCTCGCCGAATTCATTGGTGGGTATGCCCCCCATCTGGTAGTGCGCCGTGGGGGCAACAGGACAAAGATCTTTCTGGGGATCCACCCCCACGAATCGTTTGAAGAAGGAACATACCTCCTGAAGCTTTTTCTCGTGGACCTCCTTGGGAAGATGCCTCAGATCCAGCCACACGTGCTTTGCATTATGGCCTTCATGATAGAGACCTTTGCCTTCCCGAATCTCCTGCATAATGGCCCGCGAGACAAGATCTCTGGGGGCGAGATCCTTGGCAGTGGGTGCATATCGTTCCATAAAGGGCTCTTCATCCTTGTTCCTAAGAATCGCCCCTTCCCCCCTCAGCGCCTCACTTGCCAATATGCCGGGCCCCACCATCCCTGTTGGATGGAACTGCACCGCCTCGGGATCCATGATGGGAAGGCCGGCGTGGAGAGCTATTGCCAGCCCGTCACCTGTATTTCCGCGACAATTGCTGGTGACGAGATACATTCTGGCATTGCCGCCGGTAGCCATAATGGTTGCCTTGGCGAGTATGGCAATGAATTTCCCTTCCGGATACCTGAAGACAATGGCGCCCACGCAGACTTCATCCTTAAAGAGGAGTTCGGTAGCCACACACTGACCGATGAATGAGACCCCGTATTTGACGGACTCATTCCAGGCCGTATCCATGATTCCCTTTCCGGTTCTATCCGCCTCAAAGCATGCCCGGTACGCCTTTCTCTCGCCGAAATTCAGCATGTGCCCGCCAAAGGGCCTCTTTGCAATCCTTCCATGTTCCGTCCTGCTGAAATGCATGCCATGCCGCTCGAGCCAGACTACCTCTTCCCAGCCCATGTCGCAGACCTTTTTGATCACATTTTGGTCGGCAGAGCAGTCGGAACCCTTCCAGGTATCAAACATGTGAAATATCGGTCTGTCTTCTGGATCCCTCGGATCGACAGCGGCCATGCCCCCCTGTGATGTGGTTGTGTGGGATTTTTGCGGGCTGACCACCTTGGTCAGCGCTATTATCTTTGTCTCCGGCCTCTTCTCGGCAATCCGTGCGGCAGCCCTGAGGCCCGCCCCGCCGGCGCCGATGATCAGGACGTCACAGGTAAGGGTAGAATCTATAGCCAGTTTTTCTCCCATATATGTCTCCTTTATAGGGCCAAGACAATCCTAATACCAAAAAAGGCCGCTACAGCCATCGCGATAATGATAAGAGCTGTTAAAGATTTCAGCAGAGCCCCTGGCTTGATATAGTCGGCGATGATGCTGAACATGCCATAACCTGCATGAAAGAGCAGAAACAGGATGAAGAGAAAATCGAGGCCTTTGATAAAGGGGCTCTCCATCCTCATGAGAATCGTTTTGCTGTCATGACCCGTGAGGTAGTTCATGTGCATGAAAAACATATGGCCGATAAGCATCGGGATCATGAACGCACCGGTAATCCTCTGGAGTTTCCACAGCAGTGCATTGCGGGTCTTCCAGAGCTTGAAAAGCACAACGAAGAACGTAACCAGGCTAATGGCCACGGTAATCGACCAAAAGAGCATAGCCGATATCTGCTCGGCTTCTTCAATGAAGAAAAATCCCACGATGGCAATGTAGACAACGCCGACCAAGACCATCCAGCGTATCATGATCTCCTCTTCCCGCACATGGAAGAGCTCATAGAGGATCAGCCTGCTCCCATTCAGGGAATGGAATGCCACCGGTATCGCAACACACCATTCGAGAAAGGTGAAAATGAAATTATCAAGGAATTTCATATCCGCATCATAGACTGCAGGATCAAAGAGCAGGGAGAGCGTGTAGATGTGCGCAAACATATAACCCACGAGCGTCAGCCCGGCCAGCCTATGGCCCCAGCTGAGCAGATAGGACCAGCCCCTCGAATGTACGTAATAGGAGAGAATGGGTATCCTGCCCATAAGTGAAACCACAGAGGCCTCGGCCCTGGTGATCTTTATTGCGTCTTCCATCTTACACCTCTCATTGCGATCCAATAAGGTTTTAAGGCAACCGATATGTCCAGAATGATCCAATTAGCTACCTAAAGCGATTCTAATTGTCAAGGAGAAACCCTATCACAAAATCCGAGATTGGGTTGACCAATCTCGGATTTTGTGAATATGGTTGACATTTTTTTGAATATTCAATATACAGTAACGATGAGTTCATATTAAAGATAGCAATTCCTTTGCTTGAGAACTATACAATACGAAGAAAGATTTCTGAAGAGGAGATTCGGCAGAAGGTTATAACTATTGCTCAGGATCTCGCTAAAGACTACCAGGATCGAGAGCCTATCCTCATAGGCGTTTTGAACGGTGTCTTTATCTTTTTCGCCGACCTCGTGAGGGAGATCACCTTCGCCCATACGATAGATTTCGTCAGATTAGCCAGCTATGGATCCCAGACCTCCTCAAGCGGCACCGTAGCGTTTACGAAGGACGTCGAGCTCTCTATAAAGGGGAGGCACGTAATCGTTATTGAGGATATTATCGATACGGGACTCACGTTATCCTATCTGATACGCCATCTTGAGCGGCAAGGGCCTGAATCCGTAAGGATCTGCACATTGATCAATAAGCTGGAGCGTAGGGAAAAGGCGGTTCATATAGACTACTGCGGTTTCGAGTTGGAGAGCGGTTTTGTCGTTGGTTACGGCCTGGATTATAACGAGCAATTTCGAAATCTTCCCTATATCCTGAGCCTTGATATATCGACCTAATAAAGGAGCAACAAAATGATCGTCGAATGCGACAAATGCCATACCAAATTCAGACTTGACGACAAACTCATTAAGGAAACCGGCTCGAAAGTCAGATGCTCTGTCTGCAACCATAAATTCATGGTTTTCCCCCAAAAGGCGGAAAAGAAGGTGTCAGAAGGGCCAGTGGTCGAGTCTCAAAAGGGGCCTTACAAGAAGGAACCCTTTTCAGCACTCGATAAAACCCTTGTGGCGGATGTCATAGAGGAAATCGCAAAAGCACCCTCGGAGGAGACCTCGGAGTTCGACCGAACACTCGTCGAGACAGGCTATCAGGAGGATGAGATGGAGCCGGTTTCCTTTGAGGATATATCCCAGATAGACTCAGGCATTATACGGGCGGAGAGCCCGGATATCAAGAAAGCAATGGAAAGGGCCACAAAGGTTGTGGAGGAACTCAGAGACAAGGAAGAGCAGGAAACAGGCGAGGAGGTTACAAAGACTGAGGAACCGTTGCTCCCCACCCAGCCAATCAAAAAGGGGCGCAGGCCGAGGATATTGCTTTTTGTTTTAATACTCATTCTTCTGCTCACAGCTGCTGCATCAGCCCTAGTTTTTTTCATGCCAGAGATGCTCCCGGAATCGATCCCCTTCCTACAAAGGCCGGCCAAGGAACAGGTATTGGATATGGGAAACAAAAGGCTTTCCTTCAGCAACCTAGAGGGCTCTTTTGTCGATTCAAGCACGGCGGGCAAGCTCTTCGTGGTGAGTGGTTCTGTAGCTAACAATTACCCGGACAAAAGGAATTATATAAGGGTGCGGTCAACTATCCTGGAGTCCAAGGGTAAGGTAGCAAAGAGCAAAATCGTTTACGCAGGAAACCCCCTGAACACTAATGATCTTCAAACCCTGTCCATAGAGCAGATACATAACAAGCTCATGATCAAGGAAGGCAGAGATAACATCAATATGGACATTGCTCCCAATGCCTCTATTCCCTTTATGATCGTCTTCGAGAATCTACCCGAAGACGTGAGCGAGTTCACGGTGGAGGCCATAAGTTCTTCCCCAGCGAAGAGGTAATAATTACAAATCACCTATCGCTCATCCACGAGACAATCGAATACCCCTTTCCCCAAGGGCTCATTGAGTTCATACAACCTTACGCTTCTATCATTATAGGCTTCACACTGCGGGGCACTCAGCGCAGGGACACCGTGTAGTCAATAGGCATGTTCTTGAGTTTGTCTAGCCGACAGGGTATACTGCCCTTCTATGAAAGAGACCCTTGGGCCTGTTGCATTCGATTATTCCACTCAATGTGTGGCACTCCCAGAAGGGACCTTGAACACCCGCTGAAGACGATTGACAGAAGAGATATGAAGGAGGAGATATGCTCGATCTAAGATTCGTTCGTGCAAACATGGAACAGATAACTCAGACGTGCAAAGACAGGGATTATGAGCTTGATTTTTCCCTGTTCCAATCCCTGGATGAGAAGAGACGTTCCGTCCTCACCGATCTGGAGGAGCTCAGGCATGAGCGGAATACGGTGTCAGATAAAATCGCGGTGATGAAAAAGCACGGAGAGGATGCCTCATCCTTTATCTCACAGATGAAGACGGTCTCCTCGAGAATCAAGGAACTTGAGGCTAAACTGCCCGAGGTAGTAGAGGAACTGGATAATCTCTTGCTGCTTATTCCCAATATCCCGCATGAATCGGTTGTCACGGGCCTGGACTCCGATGATAACCCTGTCATCAAGAAGTGGGGGGAGATCAGGGACTTTGAATTTCCCCCACTTCCTCATTGGGAACTTGGTGAAAAACTCAACATCCTTGATTTCTCACGCGCGGCAAAGATAGCTGGGGCCAGATTCTCCTTGCAGAGGGGGCTGGGTGCAGGTCTGGAAAGGGCATTGATCAATTTTATGCTCGACATTCACACGAGGTTTCATGGCTACACAGAGACCCTCCCCCCCTTCCTCGTGAACTCCGAGAGTATGACCGGCACGGGACAGCTGCCGAAATTTAGGGAGGACTTGTTCAAGGTTGAAGGCTGGGATTTGTTTCTCATACCAACCGCCGAGGTTCCGGTTACCAACATCCACAGGGATGAAATCCTCTCCTTTGAGGAGCTTCCCATCAAATACGTATCCTATACCCCCTGTTTCCGATCTGAAGCCGGCTCATACGGCAAGGATACGAGGGGGCTCATACGGCAGCATCAATTCAACAAGGTGGAGCTGGTGAAATTCTGTCGTCCAGAGGACTCCTACCAGGAATTGGAGTCGCTGACCGCTGATGCGGAGGATATTCTGCAACGTCTCGGACTGCCATACAGAGTGGTCTCGCTATGCACCGGCGACCTCGGGTTCTCAGCTGCGAAGACCTATGATCTCGAGGTGTGGCTTCCGGGGCAGCAGCTCTATAGAGAGATATCCTCATGCAGCAATTTTACGGACTTCCAGGCAAGAAGGGCAACTATCCGGTTTAAGAGGAAAATGGGGAGCAGCACGGAACTCGTCCATACACTCAACGGCTCGGGCCTGGCCGTAGGAAGGACACTTGTGGCTATCCTTGAGAATTACCAACAGGCAGACGGAAGTGTCCTTATTCCAGATCCTCTCAGGCCTTATTTGGGTGGTCTATCCATCATAACAAAGGAAGGCTGATATAAAATCGCAAAGCGATTTTATTCCCTGACATTTAGAGGCTTTTTGATTTGTATTCGAATACAAATGTTCTTGCGCACATCATTCCAACAGAACATGAAAGGAGGTGCAGCGCAAAAGATCAAAGGCAGAAACAAGG
>CAYPNL010000219.1:0-8502 GCA_964412045.1 uncultured Desulfobacteraceae bacterium | reverse complement strand
GAGCCGAATAAGATCTGTTCTCACTATCTTGTAGCCGTTGATCTCGGCAATCATCTCTGTGGTTTCTGTTTTATAGGTAGCAGGGAGCCCGCACGCGATAAGTACCGTCTCAGGCACCAACTCCCTTTTCATATACTCTACAAACGCCTCCCTCATACGCACCTCATCCTAGATATGATCTCGCAAGCTGAAAATAGCTCCTCGCCGTACGGATTGCCTCTTCCTTCATGTCGGGTTCAATACGCTCGTCATCGAGCTGAAAACTGGTTACCTTACCCCTCACATACGCTCGATATACCTTGTAGAAGGTAAGAATAGGGTTTGCCTCACTCTCGCGGGCATATTCTCGATAGAAATCCCACAGCATGTTGGAATGCCGGTTTCCGCCATGATATTCCAGATCCATCAGTAAGAATGCGATATCATTCAGTGTATCAGTATATCTGAATCTATCGTTAAACTCAATGCAATCGAATATAGGAAGATTTTCAGTAAGGCATATATGTTCCATATGAAGATCGCCGTGACAGTCTCGTACCCGCTTTTCCTTTATCCTATCCATGAAGGACCTTCCCATGGAGGCATAACATGATAATGTCCACCGCTTGAGCTCATCGAAGTCCTGCTTTGGAATTGTTATTCCAATAAATTTCTCGGTCTGCCCGAAATTCTCGTCTGTATTTACCTTGAATGCCTCTGGGGATCCGAAGGCATCGATTTCCGGGCAATGGCGTGCGGTTCCATGGAACCTGGCGATAACTTCGGCGATCCTCCCCAGATGTCCTTCATGTAATTCTCCACGGAGGAATACCGATTTCATGAGCATCTCCTCGGGTAACCGCTTCATCTTTACTGCGTATTCAACGGTCCTCCCCTCCCCTCCCCCCATCCTGTAGTAGGCTCCGTTATACATGATGGGCAATACACCCAAATAGAGACCCCGTGACAACCTCCTGTTGAGCTTAATCTCTTGATTGCAGTAGTATTGCCTCTTCTCTAAGGTAGTGAAATCCAAAAATCCGAAATCGACAGGTTTCTTTATCTTGTAGACAAATTGATCGGCGATAATCACCATCGAAATATGGGTCTGGATAAGGGATACTTCTTCGGTTTCATCAGGAAGATGAGCCGGATTCAAGAGATCATCTATCATTGAGGACATGGTCCACCCTTCACTGCATAACCCTTCACCAACATAACAGCAGAATACCAATCGCTCCATGCATACTAAAGGGGCATGAAAGGAGGGTCAAGGATAAAATGCCGAAACTATGTTGACTTCAAAGAGCATCTACACTACATAAGTGATGGACTTACGGAGGGAGTTGAGATGCTTAAGAAGATCAACGATGCTGCTGATTTTCTTTCAGGGAGAATACATGGTACACCGCTCATAGGGATGATTACCGGCACTGGTCTTGCGGATCTCGCTCAGATCATGGCTATCGAACACACCATTTCCTATGAGGATATTCCACATTTCCCACAATCCACGGTCCCTGGCCACGAGGGTCTTCTCCTGTCCGGCAGACTGTCCGGCAAATCAATACTTGTAATGCAGGGAAGGTTCCATATCTATGAGGGGTATACCGCCGAGGAGGTGACGTTCCCCGTAAGGGTTATGGCCCTGCTCGGCGTAAGGCATCTGCTCATCGTTAGTGCGGCAGGCGGCTTAGATCCTCATTTCAGGCCAGGGGAGTTGATGTTGGTAACGGATCACATCAATCTCACCGGCCGTAATCCCCTTATCGGGCGAAACCTCGAGGACCCTGACATGAGGTTTCCTGATATGGGCTCCGCCTATGATAGCGACCTGACGGTTGCAGCCATGAAAGCAGCATTGAGTAATGGGATCCATCTCCATCAGGGGGTGTATGTAGGTATTACCGGCCCCAGTCTTGAGACACCTGCTGAGACGAGATTTTTGAGGCTCATAGGCGCTGATGCGGTAGGGATGTCAACCGTGCATGAGGTGATAGAGGCCGTTCATTCAGGGATGAAGGTATTGGCGATGGTTGCGATCACCAACCGGAATATCCCCGATTGCATGGCCCCTATCTCCATTGAAGAAATCATCGCAAACGCCAAACAGGCATCAACGAAACTCACGAGACTACTGGCGACCATCATCGAGGATTTAGAGTTATGAATAGGCCTGATATCTTGATTCGCAACGGTACTATCCTGACTATGGATGAGGAAAACACCGTGATCCCGGACGGCTCGCTCATCATATCAGAAGACACCATACGTTTTGTCGGTAGCAACAGTGATGCCTCAATGGATGCCAAGAAGATCTTGGATGCTGAGGGTGGCCTCATACTGCCAGGACTTATTAATAGCCACACCCATGCAGCAATGTCTCTTTTCAGGGGACTAGCGGATGACCTTCCCCTGATGGATTGGCTGAACGGGTATATCTTTCCTGTTGAAAGCAAAATGAACGCCGAGTTTGTGAAAATTGGGACGCTTCTTGCTTGTGCGGAAATGATCATGTCCGGTACCACTACTTTTTGCGATATGTATCTCTTTGAGGATGAGGTAGCAGATGCAGCGCGGAAGGCTGGCATGCGATGCCTCGTGGGAGAAGTTCTCTATGATTTTCCCTCGCCCAACTATGGGCTTATAGAAGATGGACTGCGGTATACGAAATCGCTCATCCAAAAATGGAGGGATGATCCGCTCGTGTCCATAGCGGTAGAGCCTCATTCCCTTTATACCTGCAGCCCGGAGCTGCTTACCGCGTCCACTGCCATAGCCTTAGACTATCATGTGCCTCTTATTATCCACGTAGCTGAGACCCTGAGTGAAATTGCAGAGGTGAAAAAGAGATACGGCAAGGGTCCAATCGAACATCTCCACTCACTCGGGATCCTGGGCCCCCATCTGATTGCTGATCACTGCGTGTATCTGGACGAGAGGGATATAGAACGAATTGCCGAACACGGGGTAAAGGCCGTTGACAACCCCGAGAGCAACATGAAACTTGCTTCCGGCATCTCGCCGGTTCCTGAAATGCTTGCAGCAGGTGTGACCGTGGGTTTAGGCACCGATGGTTGTGCTTCCAATAACAACCTCGATCTTTTTGGCGAGATGGATATGGCAGCAAAGTGCCACAAAATTCAAAACCTTGATCCCACGGTAATGAACGCGCTTACCGTGGTGAGGATGGCAACTATTGAAGGAGCTAAGGCACTCGGGATCGATATGGTAACCGGCTCACTCGAGGTGGGCAAAAAGGCTGATATCATTGTTCTCGATATGGATAAACCCCACCTCACACCCATGTACAATCCATTCTCACACCTCGTGTATACTGTTAGCGGCCATGACGTGAGACACACCATTATCAATGGCTCAGTCGTGATGGAGAACAGAAGCATACGCACCCTTGATATAATCGAGGTCATGGCAATGGCCAAGGAGAAATCGCTGAAGGTGTGGGATTGGGTAGGAAAGTAATCTAAAACCTTAATGAAATTATATAAGCATTCAATATATTTGATTCTATAGACTAGGCTAAGTTCATTTCTTCTTCCAATTGTTTGATCTCTTCGATCAGTTTTAACTTTTCCTCTTTGGTGAGATTCTCTTGCTGTAATCTCTTTTTTATGGCTACCAGTTGCATCTCACTACGGTAATCCTCGCAGGTGTACTTCATGGGTAAGCTCCCTATGGAGAAGTCCTTGTTTTGGCAATCCATCTGAAATTTTTCTATTCTATTCTTTGTGTTTTTGTGTCTTGGCGGCAACCTGAGCAAACGATGGAATGCCCTTTAACCCTTCCGCCTCAGTGATGCCCCTTAGTATCGCCTGTGCGAGAATCTCTTCGGCCATGAGCCCTACGGTTTGATAATCGCTCTTTATCCGACCAGAGCTCAGGCTAAATAGTATGTCGCCATCATAGATGGTGTGCGCTGGGCTCAGGGTTTTGACCATGCCGAGGCTCGCCATCTTGGCAACCAGGGAGGCGCTTTGTTTATCGAGGTTTGCATTGGTAAGGATTACGCCGACGGTGGTGTTTTGAAAGGCAGAAGAGGGCCTCGGAACTCCTTGTTTCATAAGCTCTCGCGTATCGACAAAGGCCGTGCTGTTGCTTGTTGCTCTTGCACCGGCTAGGATTCCCCCAGTTGAGGGATCTCTCACATCGCCAAAGGCGTTTACCACCGCAACGGCCCCCACGATCAAGCCGCCTTTTCCCCTCTCGGCTACTATGCCTACCCCTCCCTTCATTGCCTGATCGATTCCATAAAATTTGCCCACCGTTGCACCAGTTCCAACTCCCACAGAGCCCTCTGCAATCCCTTCAGTGGTTGCGTGCTCACAGGCCAGATAGCCCATATCACGGTCAGGCCTCCTCATTGCAGAACCTACCCTCAGATCAAAGATCGCCGCTGTCGGGACGATGGGAATCCGGGCTACTCCCACATCAAATCCGCTACCCCTACCCTCAAGATACTCCATGACGCCTGATGCGGCATCAAGCCCAAAGGCGCTACCCCCGGCCAGGCAGATTGCGTGAACCTTCGGTACAATATGGAATGGGCTCAGGGCATCAATCTGCCTTGTGCTCGTTGCAAACCCATTAATCGCAACACCCCCGGTCATTCCCTCTGGGGCAAGTATCACGGTAACGCCTGTTAACGCTTCAAAATCCGAAGCGTGACCAACGGAAATCCCTTCGATATCTGTAACGCCGACGTTCATGCAAAACTTTTTTTGTAATCCGTTCTGTATTATATCCACAAAGGCTTTTTTTATCAAGACCCATATAGTTCTCAATCAGGAGAACTTCGGCATTACGGTCTTTATCCCCTTCTGACAGGGACCAAAGATTCCACGAGAAGTGTGGGAATACCTATAATTTCTTATAAGTTCCTTGACTTATGCCTCAAAGGTGTGCCAGTTTTTCAAAAAATTCTCCTCTCGTGAGATACATTGAACAATACTAAGAGAATGAAGAGCAGTGAAGAAGGAGAATCGGAATGAACAACGTCGTTATTGTGAGCGGTGTACGCACACCCATCGGGAGCTATGGCGGTACATTACGTGAGATTCCGGTGTATAAACTTGCCAGTCTCGTTTTCAATGAAGCAGCTCAACGGGCTCGCATCGAACCTCGATGGGTAGATGATGTGATCATGGGACAATCCTACCAAAACGGGGAGTGCGCCAATGCTGCCCGCATGGCACTCCTCGATGCTGGATGGCCAAACGAGGTTCCTGGGGTAACCGTGGACCGCCGCTGTTGCTCAGGGTTAGATGCCATCTTCTTTGGTGTTATGAAGATCCAGACCGACAATGCGGATATCATTGTTGCCGGCGGAATGGATAGCATGAGCCAGGCAGAGCTCTATATCCCAGGTGATATCAAGTGGGGTTTAGGGGGGAAATCGGAGGGGAAGTGGGGGTTTATGCCAAGAGGACATGGGGCCCTATCCATGTGGGGGATACCTCTCTATGACAGGATCCAGAGAGCGAGGGTCATGTCGCAGCCTATCGAGCAGTTTGGGGAGCTCAACTCCATGATGACGTGGGCTGAAACAGCGGCTAAAGAAGAGGGGATCTCTCGCCGGGAGGCAGACGAGTGGGCCCTCCGGAGCCACCAGAAGGCCATTGCTGCCATCGATGCCGGAACATTCAGTGAGGAAATCGTAGCTATACCGATCCCGCAACGGAAAGGAGAACCGGTCCTCTTTACCACCGATGAAACGCCACGGCGAGATACCACGCTGGAAAAGCTCGCCCAATTGCGCCCTGTGTATCCTGACGGAGTGTGTACGGCCGGAAACTCATCCACCGAAAACGATGGTGCAGCAGCGGTGGTTTTGATGTCAGAGCTAAAGGCCAAGGATCTGGGCATAGAACCGCTTGCCTTCTTTCGAGCCTGTGCCGTCGCAGGCAGTGACCCAACCCTCACCTATCCCGCAGTACCCGCCTCGGTGAACAAGGCCCTTGCCAAATCCGGGATCACCATAGATCAGGTAGAGCTCATCGAGATACAGGAGGCATTTGCGGTGCAGGCGCTCGCTGATGCTCGCATGATGGGGATTAAAAAAGACGAGTACGATCAAAAGATCAATGTCAATGGCTCCGGCATTTCCCTGGGCCACCCCATTGCCGCCACCGGCGCCATGAGATTGGTCACCTTGCTCCATGAGATGAGGAGGCGCGGCGCTCGCTATGGCCTGGAAACCATATGCGGAGGCGGGGGTCTTGGTATAGCAGCTATTGTGGAGAACTACTCCCGATAGAAACATACATGCATGCCGATGGTTACTATCTATCCTACGGGCTTTAATCCAAAAAATATAAGGAGGCTTGCTGGCTATCAGTGTCGCCGTGTCCATAGCCTGTTCCATGAGCTTTTCCGGCTTTGCCACCTTATTTACTCGGCCTATCCATTCCCTCTTAGTCGGCAGGTCCGAGCTTGTTGCCCTTGTCGTCGTACCTGTCCCAGCCGATGCCGGTCTTTCTTCCCAGGTGCCCTACCCTTACCTTCCGCTGAAAGAGCATGGGAGGATGGAACTTCTCATCCTGGGTTTCCTGATAGACTGCGCTCATGGCGTTATAGCCCACATCCAAACCGGCCAGATCAGCGGTCTCAAAGGGACCCATAGCCCGGCCAAAGCCCAGGCGCATGCCCTTATCGATATCCTCCACGCTCGCTACCCCCGCTTCCAGGAGCCGTATGGCCTCAACGGTGCTGGGGAAGTTGATCCGATTGAGGGCAAAGCCTGCCACATCACGGTTCACCCTGATAGTTTCCTTGCCCAGGGACTGGCACAGACGCTCGGCAGCCCCCATGGTCTCCTCTGAGGTGAGCAGTCCCCTTACGATCTCAACGATCCTCATCATAGGCACCGGGTTAAAGAAGTGGGTTCCCACCACCTGGGAAGGCCTTTTGGTTGATTCCGCGATATCGGTGATGGGAATCGCCGAGGTATTGGAGGCGAAGATCGTGCGGGGTGGACAGAGTGTGTCCAGCTCTAAAAGCACCTCCTTCTTAATCTCCAGATTCTCAATCACGGCCTCGAAAACGAAATCCGCATCCTTGGCAGCGGAAAAATCGAGGGTTCCTTCGATCCTGGCCACGATCTCATCCACCGTGCCCTGGACCTTACCCTTGTCCGCGAGTTTTCCCACCGACCAGGCAATCGTCTTCAAACCCTTATCGACAATCTCATCAGTGAGGTCTTTCATCACTACGCTGTATCCTGCCTGCGCACAAACCTGTGCGATGCCCGCGCCCATTGCGCCAGCACCGGCCACGAATATCTTCTTGATCTCCATTGATGCCTCCTTGTCACTCTGAGTTTTTCAAAAAGCTCTTTCTCTATAAGGCATCCTCAAAACCAACCCGAATATTTCCCCCAAGCAGCGCTGATTGGGCAACCATGGGAAAGCTGACCGTGATATCAAAGCTGAGTTCAGGGAAAATTACTGTTTAGCCTGGCCTGCGACGGCCTCTGCTGCCTTTTTTGCGGCCTCTGGGTCTCCCAAATAATAATGGGTGATCGGCTCAAAATTATCATCCAGTTCGTATACAAGGGGGATGCCTGTTGGGATATTGAGTTTGAGAATTTCGTCCTTGGAGATGTTATCCAGATACATCACTAAGGCTCGCAAGCTGTTGCCATGGGCTGAGATTAGTACTCTTTTCCCCTCTTTGAGGGTTGGAACAATAGTCTCATGCCAATAAGGAAGGAATCTCTTCACGGTATCTCTGAGGCATTCAGCAAGGGGAATATCTTTTTTGTCCAGCTCCCGGTACCGAGGGTCATGACCCGGATACCTATCGTCTTGCTCTTTCAATTCCGGCGGCCTCACCTCATAGCTCCTCCTCCAGAGGAGAACCCTATCGGCTCCGTACTTGTCCGCAGTCTCCGCTTTATTCAAGCCCTGAAGGGCACCGTAGTGCCTCTCGTTAAGCCGCCAGCTCTTATAAACCGGAATCCACATAAGATCCATGTCCTCTAAGATAATCCACAGGGTCTGGATTGCGCGTTTTAGGACAGAGGTAAAGGCCACATCAAAGATATAGTTTCCCTCTAAGAGAAGCTTCGCAGCGGAATGGGCTTCTTGCCCTCCCAAATCCGATAGCCCGACATCTATCCAGCCTGTGAACAAATTCTTTTCGTTCCACGTGCTCTGACCATGCCTTACAAGCACTAATGGGATCATCGTACACCTTCCCTTTCCCTTTCAGGCAAGTTTTTGGTTCAATAAACTCAAATCATCTGTGGTATAAGATACCATCGAGGTTCATTATTTTCAATTGAAATGAATGAGCTTCCAGGAATCTGCAGGGCATCAATGAAACCTGAGAAAAAAGCCATTCGGCTGTGATTAACAAGAGGGTCCTCCATGTATTGACAGCGATAACAGTAGATGATAGAAGAAAGCTGGAAGTGGAAAGCTCACTGGTGGGGCTCCCGGACTTCAAATCCGGTGCGCGGGGCTAGTACCCTCGCGGGTGGGTTCGATTCCCATGCACTTCCGC
>CAYPNL010000218.1:0-6046 GCA_964412045.1 uncultured Desulfobacteraceae bacterium | reverse complement strand
AACGGTTCGGGGCCCCATGGAGCAGCCGGCAATGAAAGATGCGGAAGCGATGGAAAACAGGAAGAAACGGATCAACGTTTTCGCAGCGGCACGCTTATCTGCAGGCATGGACATGATCGTTTTTTTTGGTGCTATATTTCGTAGCACTTTAGATTCTATGAAACGGGTCCTTTGAAATTAAGTGGGAAATGGGTATGGGGATATCTTTTTTTGACCGCGGATCAGGGTCAAATTGTTTCTTCTCCGGCTCCCAACTACCAACAGCCCCGTTTTCTCAGCGCCCGTTGAGGACCTTTTCGTAAAACCCCTTGATATCCTTCCGGAGCTGCCGGTGCGCCTCGGGATTAGCGTAATGCATATGCCCTCCCGGGTAGGTCCGCATAGAGATATTCCCCCTTCTTTCTTTCGGTATGTCCAAGTGGCGGATCGTATAAAGGACCGAATCGTAGGGAACTTCCAGATCGAAAAGGCCGCTTGCGATGAACACTTTCAGGAAGTGGCAGCGATTTAGGATCTGAGCGAAGTCAGCGCTGATATCAGGATAGCCCGTGTTGATCGAATCGGGATTGACGGGAGGAACACGCCCCGATTCCCAGTTCCAGTCCAAGTAGACTTCGGCGTTGCCGCTCAAATAGCGGCGATCTGTTCGGAACCCGAGGTCTTCCAAAAGATACGCCGTCATGGCTGTCTTCAAGGGACCTGCGAGGATGAAAGCCCCCGCGTCGTTATCGTCTCCCGTGTAAGGGCCGAGAGCGGTCACCCGGGAATCATAGACGCTGACGGAGCGGTTTTCGCCCTTAAGGAGCTGGCCAGCAAACTCCCGTTCGCGGATTCGGAGATTCCGTTCCATGATCCATCGGGGGTCAAGGCCGGTGTACTCGGAGAGCCGTTTCGCCACCGCTTTTTTCTCTTCCTCAGTCAGGGAATCCCCCTTCCAGAAAGCCGGAAGAAGCTGGCTGACAGCCCATTCCCGTACCTCTTCCAGAGCCTCGTCCAAATCTTTCTGAAGGCGGGGAGTGATCTTGTTATGGTACCAGGCGGCGGCGGCATAGGAAGGGAGGGAAAGGACCATAGCCCGGTCTTCCAGGGAAGACCACTGGATGTTCTGAAGATCCAGTGCCGGGGAAATCATGACGATCCCCATCGGATAGATGCCCTCATCCTGGAGAGATTTGGCGAGACCTGCTCCGCGAACACCCCCGTAACTTTCCCCGGCGATA
The DNA here is from genome assembly GCA_964412045.1 of uncultured Desulfobacteraceae bacterium. GTDB lineage: Bacteria > Desulfobacterota > DSM-4660 > Desulfatiglandales > B25-G16 > B25-G16. Next base: position 4,826 of record CAYPNL010000218.1, on the reverse strand, counting down.
AAGACAGGAGAAAGCATACGGCCATGGGCCGCGAGAAACTGCAAAACGAAGTCTGTGATGGAGGTTACATCTTCCTTGACTCCCCAGAAACGGCACGGGTCAATGCCGGCTGCGGTGCGGCTATAGCCTGTTCCGATCGGATCGATAAAGACAAGATCGGTAAAATCCAGGAGGGTATTCTCGTTATCGTGAAGACTGTAGGGCGGACAAAGGAGGACGGTACCGTCGGCGCTGCGGGGAATCGTCTTGGGTCCCAGCGCTGCCAGATGAAGATACATGGAGGCTGCCCCGGGCCCTCCGTTGAAGGCAAAGGTCACAGGGCGATTCTTTATGTCCCTGTCTTCGTCTTTCCTGTAATAGACAAAGAAAATTTCTCCTTCCGGGGTTCCCGTCGTGTTATTGAGAACGGGGATGAAGCCAGCGGTGGCACAATAGGAAAGGGTTTTGCTATCTAATTTGATTTGATGTTTTGTCACCGCATGGTCCGACCCGCCGTATTTGTCGTGGCCGGTATCGGCAAGGACCATACCTGCAGTCTGGACGAAAATAGCCGTGAACCAAAGAAAAAGCATCTTTCCCATCACCAAGCGCCCTATCTTTTCCATTGGCCGGTTGCTCCCCAAATTTTATTCACCCAATGCACACAACCCATCCACACCGTTTCTATTGGATGGTCTGGGTTGATTAGAACCTCCCTTTTCCTCTGGGGAATATATGGAGAATGATTTCGTGTGTCAATAATGTTTTTAGAGCAAGATATATAGTTTGTTACCGGTCAGATGATAGGAAAGTTACATGAAACTGAAAATCCATGCCCTCTAGGCATGGTCAGAGTTCAAAGGCTTTGCCATGTGAACGACTCATTGAGACTCCATACCACTCCAGTTGTCCCCACAACCTCAGTGAAAGGAAAAAACAATGAGCCGCTTCAGAAAACGACCGCAGAATCATGTCCCTGTGATTGCGATGATACCTCCGGAACGATCAGTTTCCGATTTCTGCGGCATAGTAAAGGAATGGACAGCAATCCGTGTATTCAACACATTAAGAGACATCAAGAAAAAACCCTAAGGCAAACCAACCCCATTCCAGGGGTTGACTCAATACCATCTCCTGTGGGAGTGGGTTCTTTGTGGGATCCACTGACGGCCAGGATGAATCATACGCTCGGAAACCCGGATCAACCAGGAATGAATCGTGGAGGGTTCTTTTTTCCACCTGCTTCTGAAACAATGTCAGGCCCCAACGCGATTGTTACATGACGGTTGCGTCGAGCTTCCAGTATTCCTGGATCACGATGCCTGGGATCTCCTCCATGGTGTCGCAGAGGGCCGCGGGGAACTGGATAACCATCGGGAGGAGAACCCGGCCCTTGGCCGGCGGAACCAGAGGTAGGTCGACGTCCTTCTGAACGTTGCAGCGGAAATGGTCTTGGCTGCCGAAGAAAAAGTCGTGGAATATCCTCTTGTCTTCGTCGCTCACGTCGGTCAAGTAGTCCACGATCTCAGCCGCGGTCGGGTCCACGGGAATCCACCCGTAGTTGGGGGCGAAAAACTCGGCCCAGAAATGGCTGCTGAAATTCCCGCTGAAGAGCTGCCACCCTCCCGTTGTTCGGGCCGGGATCCCAACGGACCGGCAAAGGGCGCTGAAGTACATGCTCTGGGCGCCGCAGTCGCCGTGGCGGTTTTCATGGACGTAGACCGACTCCGGCAGGCCCCGGGGCCAGAGGGCCAGGTGGGGCATGACGCTGTATTGCACGTTTTCAATGACATAATCGTAGAGTTTCTTAGCCGCCCGCCAGGGATTTCTTTCATTCCCCACCACGTCCTTCGCTTTTTCTGCGATTTCCGGGGTCACGGCAATGTTTCCGCGGGACGCGGTATACTCCCGGTACAGGGCGCCTTCCCGGTCGTAGTCCCCGATATTTTCGGGGTTGACGACAAAACGCTGTTCATAGTGGTCGAAGAGGAACTCGAGGGCGATGTCGAGATCCTCCCGGAGCTCGTCCAGATCAACTTCTATGTAGATTAGGCCGATGTCCTCGTCGATGGAGGGCGGGACCTTGACGTACCGCTCGGGCGTGATGGAGGTGACCATCACGGCCGGCTGAGCGCCGGTAATGATGGGGATGGGAAACCACAGCTGAAGCATCCCCGTTTTGGGTAACCGTTCCCGGGGGATTTGGAGCGTGCCGTTGCCCCGGTAGGTGACGGGGTTGATAAAAGGCTGCCACGGGTCGGGCCCCGGACCGGCATCGATAATTGCCTTCAGGACCAAGTAGCCCTGCTCGTAACGGTCAAGCATGGCGGCGTCCTGGCGGAAGAGGTCAACGTTCCGGAACTTGATGTTGGGCACGACGTCGGCGAAATAGCGGGATTCCCCGTCGATGACGGCATACTCAAGCCCGCCACCGGCGATCCATGCTTCTCGCTCTGCCTCAGGAACCCCGGGGAAGGCGTCGGCCAGCATTCCCCGGAGGTCAGCCTCTCCCAGGGAATAAGTCAATTCGATCACCGCCATGTCCTGACGGGCTGTCCGGCAGTCCCTTGCCCTGTCCTGCCGGTCCTCGGCGAGAAAGGCTTCCTCCGCCTGCTCATAAAGCTCTTTTGCAACCGTGAAATTTCCCGCTTCTTGTTCTAGCCAGGCCTGGACGAACAACGCATCTGCCCGGGAAGAATCAGAAGAGCAGCCCGAAAACCATAGAATCATGATCAAGACGAGGACCAGGTAGCATAGAATCCTGTTTCTAACAAGCATGGATTTTTCCTCCTTCCGGGCAATCAGGACGCGGACACCGTTGATGTGGGGCACCGTATGGCGGCCCCATGTCTTCTGAACCGTCCAGTCCGCCACGCCGTTCACTGTTTTCAGGATAGTTTGGTACACGCCGACCACCCCGGGCACCTCACCATGCACGGCGTTGGTATCGATAATTGATAAGAACTCCTTTTTTGGGAAAGAGTATATCTACGTTTCGATTGATGTCAAGAAAAATATAGACCAGGGAAAAGACGACACATCATGTGGCCACCCTTACAGGCGTTGGGTTGAGGATTGTTTCAAGTACCCCTGGAGAGATCTCAGTAAGCAGCCCCTTTTTCCCTACATTGATAAAGATCGTAGGGAGGCTCAGTATGGATTCCTCCACGAAAACCCTGAGGGGCCTTCTCGTGCCAAAGGGGGATGTCCCGCCCACGAAGTATCCCGTGTGCTTGTGCGCCACAGGGGGATCGCAGGGCCGCACCGACTTGACTCCCAGCACCCTGGCGAGAGCCCTGGTGGATACCTGCCTGTCTCCGTGCATAAGCACCAAAAAGGGGTTTCCGAGTTCGTCTTCCATGACGAGCGTCTTGACCACGAGATGTTCGTCCAGGCCGAGTTCCCGCGCAGCCGCCTCTGTGCCGCCCTTTTCCTCAAACCTATAGGGCCGCAAGGTGAAATCAGCGCCGTGTTCCCGCAGTGCCCGAACCGCGTGGGTAGCGGGAAACCTCTCTTCTGCCATTGTCATAAAAGTGGTAGGTCCTGTTCCAAAGAGGCACTCTTACGCCATCCCTGCATAACTTCCTTGAGAACTTGACGGCGGCTTCCTTGTTGATCCGCACATGGTCGCTCACCCTTACTACGCTTTGAGCTGTCGTGAGGACCTCTTGCATCCCCTATCCTGATAAACCCTTAACACATGAGATCCCTTTCTCACCTGGTGATCTCAACATACTCTGGGAGTATGTCTGCGATGAATTTCTCCATGCCGTCCCTGGTCTTATGGTGGCTCACCAGATCTTTAATAACGTAGAGCGGCAAGGTTGCTATATCAGCACCGGCAAGGGCAGCCTCCCGCACCTGGCGGGCGTTCCTCAGGCTCGCTGCCAAGACCTCCGCCGTCACCTCATAATTCAGAAAGATTTCAACGATCTGTTCCACCAAATCAATACCAGAGATAATCCCATTATCCTCAAGGGCCTGCTCATCCTTCCATATACCCTGGGCCGGGAAATAATCGGATTTCTTGAATTGCATGCCATTTTGCGACCGTATGTAGTCATCAACCCTGCCCGCAAAAGGGCTCACAAACGCTGCCCCCGCCTTTGCGGCCAATAACGCCTGCTCAGGGGTGAATACGAGCGTGCAGTTGACCGGTATGCCCTCGCCTGAGAGTTCCTTTATGGCCTTCAGGCCATCGAACTCGCCCGCTTCAGCCCCTCCAAACACCGGATTGATCGGGATCTTGATATACACGTTATTCGCAATGGGATTGAATCTCTTATATATCTTCCTACCCTGCTCCACCATCTTCTCATAGGTGTATTCCGTAACCTCGAGTGAGACGGGCGTGCCCTCTGCCGCAGTCAAGATCCTCTCTATGTACTGGGCAAGGTCCAGGTTCTCGCCCTTCGCCTTGAGTTCATCGACGGCTCCCTTTAAAAGAGAGGGATTTGTTGTCACCCCGTCTAGGAACCCGCTGCTAAAGGCCTCCTCTATCTCCGACACCTTAGCTGAATCTATGAATATCTTCATGCCCCTACCTCCTTCATCATGCCTTACCCTTATTGTAACCGTTCACGAGTTCAAAGGTTCACGAGTTCAAGGTTGCATTTTTGCTTCCCGGATTCCACCTTGGAGGCGCCCTGTCCCATGAAAACCCCCGGTTCACCATTCCAACCCCAAAAACAGGATGCCCAGTGGAGGTCATTTAGCAAATACATCATGTTTGCCAGGTCTTGGGGGCGTCGATTCTGTCCTTGTCCCCAACCTTGAACGTTGAACCCGGAACCTGTGAACCCTTACACCTTATTGCATCAATCGATGTGAACAATGCTCGTGCGTCA
>CAYPNL010000217.1:0-1632 GCA_964412045.1 uncultured Desulfobacteraceae bacterium | reverse complement strand
AACCGCTGACGATGAGACGCCTCCGTGAAGTCTTGTTCGAGCTCACTGCATCTAACCCTGAGGTGGTCGTGTGAAAAACGGCATAGGTTCTCCGCCGTTTGATAGGTGAACGAACGATGTGGTTATACGGATAAACAGTAAGGGGCGGCCCTGAATTATCGTGCTCGGAAAAGCTCCCTTCATAACAAGGGAAACTGGCATAAGGCACCGGGAAGGCCCGGAGACATAACGTGCGGTGCATAAGGATTATAGTGGAGTGGCAGTCCGGCGAAACGTGTATTCCGTCATGTGTTCTGTAATGGCAAGACCCGAATGGCGTTTTTTTTGGCTGCATGGTGCAGCGCTTCATCCAGGGTCAGGATAAAGCCATTGGTACGCCGTGCCAAGACCAGAAAAAACATATCGTAGACAGGTTGTTGCGTCAGGCAGGCCATGGCAAAGGCTTCTCGATACAGTGCTTTTTCATGGAAAAAATCGTCGATCAATTCTACGGCCCTATCAATTGCAGTTTCACATTGTTCCATCGTGAGATCGGCGAACCGATAATATTTCCAAAACACATTCGTAATCTCAGCGATATATAACGTAGGTGCGATGACCCAATCAGATTCTGCCACGCGGGCTCCCATTTCAGCAGCCTGTTGTCGGCCCAAAATAATCCCGGCGGCAGCACTTGTATCCATTACTAAAATCATCGGTTTTCCCTGTCTTCCCGAACCAGCGACACAGGATCTGGAAGGTGATCCGTGTCCTGCACGAGAGGACTGGATACGATGGTTTTGATGATAGTACCCCGGCGCTCACGGGCATCGTGCTTGATATCAAGGCTCCTTTCCAGTTCGATGATTGCTTGCTGCGACAGGCTTCTGTGCTGTTTTCGCGCATTCTCTTGAAGCCTGTAGTACAGCCCGTCCGGTACATCTCTAACTTGAAGTGACGGCATGTTCTCCTCCTCAGTTCACTATTTGTAGGCTTCTTGGAGAATAACGCATATTTCATCACATTGCAAGCATTAGTTCCGCCTCGGTCCACAGCGTGCGCCGGGAAAACCCGGGAAGGCCCATAGCCTGCTCATTTGGTAAATCTAGGGTCAAACCTCGACTCATGCCTGCCTTCTCTTGAGCCGCGATGAAGCTCTTGCAAGATGATAGTCTTCTCCAGCACATTTTTTGAGTGTTGTCAATAATCAAAGTGTGCTATGCTGCGTGATCCCTTGCCGACGACATTTGTCCCATTTCAATGCTTGAGCTTACTTCACGCCCTGCCCTCACCCATTCAATGCCCCGTTGATGGTGGCAATCGTATCCGCATCAAGCGGTTTCCTGCAAAAATAACAGGGGCCTGTGTGCTGTGCCCTGCCACATTGCTCCTAATCCCTATACGCCTCAAGGGTACCTTTGATATCCTCGGCAACAATCCGCTCGTCTATACCGATTCCAATCCTCGGTTGGTTCATCCCGTTGCCGCAAATACGATACGGAAGGCAGTCCCTTCTCCTCTGGTCATCTTAATGCTTCCCCTGAGCTGGTCCTCAGCCAGGATAGAAACCAGATGGAGCCCCAGGGACTGGGTGGTGCGGATATCGATATGCTCGGGCAGGCCGATGCCGTCATCTTTCACGGTAAGCTCATA
>CAYPNL010000216.1:0-2127 GCA_964412045.1 uncultured Desulfobacteraceae bacterium | reverse complement strand
GGCTGGGGCGGGAAGATCAGTCGAAAGGGGCAGCGCTTCAACCGTGCCTGGCCCCCGCTGAGCCTTATGATCTGCGCCTCACTTCTCGAAAACTTCGGTCTTCGCGTGAAGATCGTGGATGGCCGCGTTGATCGCGCATGGAGGGAAAAAAGTGCCTGTCTGGCGCGAGAATCCGATTGGATCGGCCTCACCTCATCCCCTTTGGACAGGTGGCAGTGCCCGAATCTGGAGGTGGATACCTTTATAGAACTCGCCCGTTCCCTTCCATCCGAAAAGCTCCTGATCATGGGCACGCATGGGTCCCTTTTTCCCGGGGCAATGCTCCAACAAACCGGAGCCAGGGCCGTAATAATCCGTGAGCCTGAAGAAACGCTTCTTTCCCTCGTAACCAGAAACGATTGGAGTGCCATACCAGGCCTGGCATTTCAAGAAAAGGGTACAATCTTTTTCACGGGCGCTCCGGCCCCGGCAAAGATCGAAGAGTTCCCCATTCCCTCATTTCACCTGATCGATCCCTCCAGATACTACTACGAGCTTATGGGCAGGCCCTTTTTTCTGTTCGAGTCCTCACGGGGATGTCCCTATTCGTGCAGCTTCTGCCTGAAGGTACTGTATGGAAAAGGGGTACGCATGAAGCCGGCAGGGCAGGTCATGGCCGAGATCGAGAGCGCGACCTCGATTGCCGGACCCTGCTACGGGTATTTTATAGATCTGGAGTTTACCACGAACAGGGACCATGCCATGCAGATATGCGAGCTGCTTATCAGCAGAAACCGTCCCTTCCTCTGGTGCTGCCAGACAAGGGCGGATGCGGTGGATGCCGAACTTCTCAAGTATATGAAACGGGCAGGGTGCAGGCTCATCCATTTCGGGGTTGAATCAGGTTCGCAAAGGGTGCTGGATAGTACAAACAAGGGGATCGACCTCGAGACAATACAGCAGGGTATCCGCCTCACACAGGAAGCAGGCATAGAAACCGCCTGCTTCTTCATGTTCGGTTTTCCTGGGGAGCGAGCCTCGGAGATGGAAGAAACGCTTACCTTTGCCAAGGGGCTTAATCCGACCTATGCATCCTTTCATGCGGTCACACCCTACCCGGGTACCCGTATCGGGCAGAAGGCCACGACATTGCAGAATAGTCCGGACAGCGAGATGAGCTTCCCCCCGTATTGCCCGGGCCATGATCCCCTTTTCCTGGATACCAAGGTTCGCAGGGCCTACCTGTCGTACTACCTGAGGCTCCCCTATATCCTCTCGCGTCTCAAACAGGGAAGCCTGAGTTCTTTGATCCGCCAGATCAGGCTATTTACTGGTTTTGTTCGTTAGATTAGGAGTATACATATACGCGGCGAATCTGCCGGAGGCAGACAAGCCGTGTTATATTAATGCGCCTGAGGCGCATAAAATCGGGAAGCGATTTTATTGCGATTTTATCTCTTGACAGAAAACCTATTCTAGTAGTAAATTTTCCCATCTTTTACAATCCACGCCCACCAAGAGGAGCTACCTATGAGACGCTGTGCCTTGATCGTAGCCCTTTTCTCATCACTCTTTTTCCTTTCAGGTAGTGCCTCAGCCCAAGAAAACACCATGCATCTATTCGTGGACGGTGTTGAGGCCTATGAGAGCGGCTTGTATCAAGAGGCCGTCACTTCCCTTACCAAAGCCATTGAGCTTGAGCCGGAGAATCTCGAGTTTCACTACTACCTCGGCCTCACCTACAGCGCTATGGAACGGTATGAAGAAGCGCTCGGGATCTTTGAGATGATCGCAGACAAGGAACCCATAGCCTTTCAGAAGGCATTTTTTGATATCGCGGCCGTGTATGCAAAACAAGAGCAGCATCAGAAGACCATTGATACCCTCACGCGTTTTGAAGCACTAGAACCCAAAGAGCCCAGGCTCCATCTTGAGAAGGGCTATGCCTTTCATAAGCTCAAGCAGTATGACCGTGCCATAGAGAGCTTCAACAAGGCAAAGGATCTGGATCCGACGATGCTCCAGCTTGTCTACTACAACATCGGCGCGGCCTATTTTGAGGCGGATGCCTTTGATAAGGCAGAGGAGGCGTTCGCCGCCTCCATCGAGGCAGATCCCGCCACCTCCCTTGCCCGGGATGCCAGGCAG
>CAYPNL010000215.1:0-9444 GCA_964412045.1 uncultured Desulfobacteraceae bacterium | reverse complement strand
AATGGCGATCACCGCCTCGACGCTCACCACCATGGCGGTGTTCCTGCCCATGGTGCTGACCTCCGGGATAGCAGGCAAGCTCTCACGCCCTTTGGCCATCACCGTGTGCCTGGCCCTGTTCGCCTCGCTTTTTGTGTCGCTCACCATTGTTCCTATGATCGCCTCCCGTATCCTTGGGAAAAAAAGAAGGGATGAGGCGGAAAAGGGCCGGGCAAGGATCAGGTTTGAGCCCGTCAGAAGGGCATACCGGAGGATGCTCACCTTGGCCCTGCGACATAGGATAATCGTGCTTACGGCAACGGTGATCCTCTTTGCGGGTAGTATTTACTTGATTCCGAGGATGGGGTTCGAGTTCATGCCGAAGCAGGATATGCCGGTGCTCTCTATGATGGCGAAGATGCCTGTGGGAACGAATCTGGATGAGACGAACAGGGTGATCGCGCAGATTGAGGATACCATCATCAACCAGCCGGAGACGGAGCACATAGCATCGGTCATCGGCCTTTCGGAGACGAGCAAGATGGATCTTGCCTGGGGCATGGGAACGGCTGATGTGAACGAGGCCCAGATTTTCGCGAGGCTCGTGGATAAGGAGAAGAGGGCCCGATTGTCGGATGAGATTACCGAGGCCGTTCGAAGCATGCTTCCCGAGGTGAGGGGGGCGGAGTTTACCTTTATCGACCTGGGCGAGATGATGATGGGCGGCGGCAACGAGTCGCCGGTGGAGGTGAAGGTCTTCGGCAAGGATCTGCTGGTGTTACAGGAGGTGGGCGAATCCATTGCTCAGCGATGCAGGGGCATTCCTGGGCTCGAGGACGTTGAGCTGAGCCTTAAGGACACCAAACCGGAGATCAGGATAACGGTGGACCGGGAAAAAGCTGCCGGGCTGGGGCTCACGGTCGGCATGGTGGGGAGGGTGGTGAAGGAGGCATTCCTTGGAACCGTGGCAGGCTTGTATCGCATAGGCGGCGATGAATGCGACCTGAGGGTGCGGTTTCAGGATTTCGACCGCGACTCTGTTGCCGACATCAGAAATATTCCTATCCCATCGCCCATCGGCCCCCAGATCCCCCTCTACCAGATCGCCAGCATCGAATATGGGAAGGGGCCGGTTGAGATAACCAGGGAGAACCAGGAGAGGAAGGTTACGGTGAAGGGAAACACCTTTGGCAGGGATATGGGAAGCATCGTTCGGGATATCCAGGAAAAGGTGGCGCAGATACAGTTTCCGGATGGATACTTTGTGAAATTCGGGGGGCGATATCAGGATATGCAGGAGGCCTTCTCATCGCTCGCATGGGCCCTGGTGATTGCGATTCTCTTGGTCTACATGATCATGGCCGCGCAGTTCGAGTCGCTGCTCACACCTTTTGTGGTCATGTTTACCGTGCCCATGGCGTTTATCGGCGTGGTCTTAGGACTTCTGGCCTTTGGGAAGACCCTGTCGGTGCCCTCGGTTATGGGCGTTCTGATCCTCACAGGCATTGTGGTGAATAACGCAATCGTGATGATCGACTACATCGAAAGACTTCAAAGGAGGGGGATTGCCTTTGCGGAAGCCATTGTAAGGGGGGCAGTGGTACGGGTCCGGCCGATTTTGATCACCGCCATCACCACCATACTCGGCATGCTGCCCATGGCCCTGAGCCGGTCCGAGGGGGCAGAGCTCAGGTCGCCCATGGCGGTGGCCGTGGCATCAGGGCTTCTTTTCTCCACCTTTCTCACCCTGTTTGTTATTCCCATCGTATACAGTATCGTGAAAAAGGTCTCATACAAGAGCCCTAATCCTTCCCCATTTCCTTGAGCGTGTCCATGAATACCTTGTAGAACTTCTCGTTCTCGGAGGTGCTTTTCTTCAGTATCAGCTGTGTGTTGGGGAGGTCCTCGGGGTTTACCACCAGGTTTGCGCTCATTGCGAATGCCATCATGTTGTCCATGGTCTTGAACCTGTTGCTGATGATCACCAGATAGATTCCTCTCCTCACGCTCATAGAAAGGTGGTTGAGGTAATTGATTATGGGGTTGCCCTCGAGGCCCTTTCCGTCGAATGCATCGGAGAGTATGATCATGTCAAAGGCATGGAGGCGTATCTTTGAAATCGCATCTTGTAAGCTCGAGGGTTGAACAACCTTGTAGTTGAGTTCCTTCAGGGCAGGGGTTATCTGAGAGAGGTGCAGGTCATCCGCGTCCAGCACGAGCGCCAACTTCGCCCCTTCCTCGAAAAACTCCAGGGGGCTGGTGTCATCCTCGTACTCAGAAAAAAATTCCTCCTCAGTCTCATCCTTTTCTTTTGGCCCAGCCGGCTTTAGATCCGGATCCCTCGTATCCACCTTTATCCTGCCTTTACACTTGGGGCAAGTAATGGTCACCACCTGATTTGTCGGCAGCTTCTCATTGGGCACATGTAACGTTGCGCCGCATAAGCTACAGGTAATATCCATACGTTATTCCTCCTTGTAGTGGCAAAACTTCACCTCAAATCGACAAGTAACGCGCGGATTCAAACATGACCCAAATCTCTTGAATCATCTGGCCTGGGGCGCAGGGTCCAAGACGCATGGCACACGGCCTTATGCCCTGAGCCTGTTCGAATAGTATCCTAAATCGATAGCAAAAACGTGCCATAACAAGCAGATCTTGCTTTATATAAATGGCTAGAGGCGTTGCAGGAGCTGTTACCGCCTTAATTCATCCGCCCCATATGCCTTATCAAGTTCAAGGCCCTCTATGGCAGTGGTCTTCTCTCCTCTCTCCGACTTGATCGCACCCACAATCCTTCCCATCGTTGCCCTGCGTGAGGCGTAGGCCATAGCTGTTTCCTCGGTGATAAGGCCGTTCTTGAAATGTTCGGCGATGCACTGATCAAAGGTCATCATGTGAAAGGCCTGGCCTCTCTCCATCACATCATAGAAGGTCTTCTCATCGGTCTCGCCGTGGAGGATCATATCCTGGACCAGCAAGCTTGAGCCCAATATCTCAAAGGCGGCTACCCGACCACCTCCGACCTTGGGCATGAGCCTCTGGCACACGATCCACCTCATCGTGTCTGCCAGCCGAATCCTCACCAGCTGTTCCTCTTCCTGGTCAAACATGCCCAAGATGCGATTGATAGTCTGGCCTGCATTCACGGTGTGAAGGGTGCTCAGCACGAGGTGACCGGTTTCTGCTGCAGTGAGGCCTATTTCAACGGTTTCCCTGTCCCTCATCTCGCCCACGAGAATTACCTTTGGGGCCTGTCGTAGGGCGGCTCGAAGCCCTGATGCGAATGAATAGAAATCAGTGCCCATTTCCCGCTGATTGAAGGTACCTTTTTTCTGGGAGTGGACATACTCGACCGGATCCTCGAGGGTCACCACGTGAGCCTCCCGTTTTTCGTTGATCTCGTTGAGGAATGCTGCCAGGGAGGTGCTCTTCCCGCTTCCCGTGGCACCGGTCACCAAGATTATGCCGTTCAGATCTTCCGCCATCTTGAAGAATGCCCGCGGGAGTTTCAGCTCTTCGATGGTGGGCACCCGCGTAGCCAACTGCCTCATCACCACGGAATAGCATCCCTTCTGTGAGAATACGTTGACCCTGAATCGTGCCTTGCCTGCCAGCTGATAGGAGAGGTCGCAAGAACCCTCGGCGAGCAGCGTCTTGGTAAGCCTCCTATCGCCCCCGATTAGGTTAAGGGCGAAAATCTCTGCCTGGAATGGGGTTAATCGGTTGATAGGAGGGTTCAGTTCGACGGGTTTCAGCTGCCCGGCGGACTCCACCTGAAAGGGTTTATCTACCGTAATGTTCAGGTCTGAGACGTTGTCATGCGATTCCAGCATGGCTCCCAGGATATGGTCTATCTGGTGTCTTCTCATTTCAAAATCCCCTCATAGCTGTTTTTGTGTTTGTTGAGTTTCTTGGGCTTATCATGTCAAAACCCTATGAGCTCTACAAACCCGATAAACACAACAAACCCAAGGCTTACGCCTCGGTAAAGTCCTCAGGAGGCTTTTTGAGAAACGGCATAAATTTAGCCTTGTCGTTACACTTCGCATATGCCTCCTCGGCGAATATCTTTTTCTTCTGGAGCAGCTCCATAATGGCGTCATCCAGGGATTGCATCCCGTATCTTTTTCCAGTTTGGATTGAGGTTGGGATCTGGTAGGTCTTTCTTTCCCTAATGAGGTTTCTCACCGCAGGGGTTGCGATCATGATCTCGAGCGCTGCGACTCTGCCTGCCAGATCCGCCCTCTTGAAAAGCGTCTGGGATATTACTGCCCTGAGCCCGTCGGATAGGGTGCTTCTGACCTGCTCCTGTTGCTCAGTGGGGAAGACATCTATCATCCGGTCAACCGTTTTGGCTGCGGAGGAGGTATGCAAGGTACTGAACACCAGATGGCCCGTGGATGAGGCCTCAATGGCGAGCTCGATGGTTTCCAGGTCCCTCATCTCGCCCACCAGTATGATATCCGGGTCCTCGCGAAGTGCACCACGGAGTGCGGTAGAAAAGGATCGCGTGTGAATTCCCACTTCCCGGTGATTTATGAAGGCCTTCTGGCCCTGGTGGACGAACTCTATGGGATCCTCCACGGTGATAATATGATCCTTCCTGGTCTTGTTGGCCTCATCTATTATGGCTGCGAGGGTGGTAGACTTCCCGCTTCCCGTAGGACCTGTGACCAAGACGAGTCCTCTCGGCAGGGTTGCGAGCTGTCGTATGACCGGGGGAAGCCCGAGATCCGCGCAGGTAAGGATTTTATCGGGTATCTCCCTGAACACTGCTGCTACGCCGTTTTTCTGCCTGAAGAAATTGGCCCTGTACCGGGCAAGATTGGGTATCTCGTAAGCGAAGTCAACATCGCCTGTCTCCTCGAATATCTTGACCTTGTGCTCTGGGGCGATCTCGTAAAGCATTGCCTTGAGGGAATCGTTGTCCAGCATCTTGTACTTTACCCGCTCGAGTTCTCCCCGTATCCTCAATATCGGTGGATTGCCTGTTGATAGGTGGAGATCAGATGCGCCTTGATCATTCATAAGCTTAAAGAACGCGTCGATTTGCGCCATGGCCTTCTCCTTTGATAAATACCTTTTGGTAGATCTTATAACGCTTCTTTATATCATACACAATGGATTGTTGAAACTAAATATCGACGTTGCGATGGAAAATAGGCCTCCCTCCGCAGATGCGGCGACCTTTTGACGGAATGAGAAAGGTATTGACATGAAGCGGAACTTACACTATACATGGTGCCCTTCTAGAAACATGGTAAGAAACCAGCAGAGAGGACCGCAGTGGCTACCCAAGATATCATAGTAATCAATGGAACGGAATACGGATTTTCGCCGGAGGAGACCATTCTTCAGGTTGCCGAGAGAAACGGCATAGACATCCCCAGTATGTGCCACCTGGAAGGATGTATGCCGACCGGGGCCTGCAGGGTGTGTGTAGTTGAGGTTAAAGGTGCCAAAAATCTCTTGCCTGCCTGTGCAACGCCTGCTTCACGGAATATGGTGGTTGAAACAGAATCTGAAAGGGTAGTAAAATCCAGAAAAATTAATATAGAACTTCTTCTTGCATCTGGGCATCATAATTGCCTTACATGCGAGGCGAATGGCAACTGCCGTCTTCAGGACCTTGCCTACAAGTATCAGGTAGAGACTGTTCGATTTTCGGAAACCCCTTCCAAATATCCCGCGGAAACAAACAACGCCATGATCATACGGGACTTTTCCCGATGCATAATGTGCGGTCGTTGCGTTCAGGCATGCAATGAGGTTCAGGTAAACAGGGCTATCTCGTATGGTTACCGGGGGGCTGCATCAAAAATCGTGGCACTTGGCGATCTTCCCTTAAACGAATCAGATTGTGTCTTTTGTGGCGAGTGTGTGCAGGCCTGCCCCGTAGGCGCTCTGATAGAGAAGGAGAGCAGGTTCAGGGCACGCCAATGGGAGGCCGAGAGGGTCCAGACCACGTGCCCTTACTGCGGCGTTGGCTGCCAGATCTATCTGCAGGTAAAGGACAACAAGATTGTCAGGGTAACCGGTGTGGAGGCAGCGGCCCCCAATTTCGGCAGCCTGTGCGTCAAGGGAAGATTCGGCTATGATTTTATCACCGACTCAAAGAGACTTACCACGCCGCTTATCAGGGAAAAAGGCACCTTCAGAGAGGCATCATGGGATGAGGCGCTATCCCTCGTTGCCGGAAAGCTGTCAGAGATAAAGCAGAAGCATGGTCCGGACTCCATCGGGGTGTTCAGTTCGGCCAAGACCACCAACGAGGAGAACTACGTGGCCCAGAAGTTTGCAAGGGCCGTGGTAGGTACGAACAACATCGATCACTGTGCACGTCTCTGCCACGCCTCCACGGTAGCCGGGTTGGCTGCCTCCTTTGGAAGCGGCGCCATGACCAACCCAATAAGCGATATAGGGGAATCCGAGCTCATCCTGGTAACCGGATCGAACACCACCGAGGCACATCCTGTTATTTCCTCGAGTATCAAGAGGGCCGTTGAGTCAGGAAGGTCAAAACTCATCGTTGTTGACCCACGGAAAATTCCCCTGACGGGGTTTGCGACCCTTTGGCTCAGGCAGAATCTAGGCACCGATGTGGCGTGGGTCAATGGTATGATGCATGTGATCATCAGGGAAGGGCTCCACGATAGGCACTACATTGAGTCCAGGACCGAGGGTTTTGAGGAGCTCAAGAAGGTCGTTGAGCGATATACCCCGGACTATGTCCAGGAGATCACCGAAATTCCGGCAGATGACCTCATCAGGGCCGCGAGGATGTATGCCCAGGCCGCCTCCGCCTCGATTTTTTTCGCGATGGGGATCACCCAACACAGCACAGGGACCGATAACGTGAAATCCCTTGCGAACCTGGCCATGCTCTGCGGCAATGTCGGCATACCCGGGGGAGGAGTAAACCCCTTGCGTGGCCAGAATAACGTGCAGGGGGCATGTGATCTCGGGGCCCTTCCCAACGTGTTCAGCGGCTACCAGCCGGTGGGCGATCCTCTTATGAGAGAGAGGATGGCGAAGGCGTGGGAGGTAACGGGCCTTCCGGACTCCCCCGGACTCACCATTACGGAGATGGTTGAGGGGGCGGGAAAAGGAGAGATCAAGGCGCTGTATATCATCGGGGAAAATCCGCTCGTATCAGATCCAGACTTGAATCACGTGGAGAAGGCCTTCCAAGGATTGGAATTTCTGGTCGTCCAGGATATCTTTCTCTCTGAAACGGCAAAGCTCGCCAGCGTGGTGCTCCCCTCTGTTTCATTTGCTGAGAAGGACGGCACCTTTACCAATACCGAGAGAAAGGTGCAGAGGGTTCGAAAGGCGGTTAATCCCCCTGGCAGGGCACGTGGGGATTGGGAGATTATCTGCGATCTATCATCTCGCCTGGGGTATCCTATGGACTACAAGGACAGCGAGGCCATCATGAGGGAGATGGCAACGATAACCCCCTCGTATGGTGGAATTTCTTACGAAAGGCTCGATGAGGAGGATATCTACTGGCCCTGCATGAGCATGGAACATCGGGGAACCCCTCGGCTCCATGTGGACACATTCACCAGAGGCAAGGGTCTGTTTCATGCAATAGACTACATTCCGCCCGCGGAGATGCCCGATGAGCACTATCCCCTCTTCCTCACCACGGGTAGGGTGCTCTATCAGTTCCATACCGGCACCATGACCATGAAGTCGAACGGCCTCAACGATATGGCCCCGGAGTGCTTTGTGGAGATTGCCCCAGGTGATGCGAGACGATATACGTTGAATCAAGGGGATGTGCTGCTGGTGAGTTCCCGAAGAGGAGAGATCGCAGCCAGGGCACAGATTTCTGATAAGGCGGTGGAGGGGACTGTATTCATCCCCTTTCACTTTGCCAAGGCCGCCGCAAACAGATTGACCAATGCGGCGCTCGATCCCATTGCCAAAATACCGGAGTTCAAGGTTTGCGCGGTGAAAATCGAGAAGGAGAAGTTGCATGTCTGAGATCACGGATGAGATGTGGCAGGAGGTTGACGCGATTATCGAGCAATACACGGGGAAACCCGGTTCGCTCATACCGGTACTCGAAGAGTGCCAGAATTTGTGTGGCTACCTTCCGATAGAACTGCAGGAGAGGATTTCCAAGGGTCTGATGATCCCTGGCAGCACCGTGTATGGGGTCGTCACCTTCTACTCATTTTTTACCATGACGCCAAAGGGCAGGCATACCATAAAGCTGTGTCTTGGAACCGCCTGTTACGTGAGGGGAGGTAAGGCGAACCTCGATTATTTGCGTGACGAGCTCGACGTAGAGGTGGGAGGTACCACCAGTGATTCACGATTTTCCCTTGAATCGGTTCGCTGCCTGGGCGCCTGCGGCATGGCGCCTGCAATGGTTGTGGATAGCGAAACGTACGCTCAGGTGAGCAAGGGAAACATCATGAAGATACTCGAGAGATATCAGTAGAGGAGAGCGGGATGGGGTCAATCACCAGAGACCATTTAAACGAGATACGAGCCAATGGGCAGGCTAGCGTTGATATTCGTTCAGGAAAGGCTGCTGCCGTGCTTGATGGTGAAAAGCATCTTATGATCTGCGGAGGTACCGCCTGCCGTGCAAGCAGGAGCGAGCTGGTACGGGATGCGCTTCGATCAGAGATAGAACGGCGCGGTCTTTCTGAAAGGTGTACCTTGGTTGAGACGGGAAACGATGCCTTTGCCACACTGGCGCCGGTAATGGTGATCTACCCGGAGGGGATTTATTACGTGCACCTCACCCCCGAAGATGCGGGCGAGATCGTATCAGAGCACCTCATTGAAGGGAAGCCGGTTGAACGCCTTTTCTACCGGGATTTTGCTACTGGAAGGCCGGTACCCCGAATGATGGATATCCCCTATTTCGCCCACCAGAAAATCGTAACCCTGAGAAACCTAACCCTTATTGACCCTGAGCAAATCGATGAGGCCATTGCCCGTGAGGCCTATCAGGGGGCTGCAAAGGCGCTGATCGATATGTCAGCAGAGGATGTGATAAACGAACTTAAGACCTCGGGTTTAAGGGGAAGAGGGGGAGCTGGATTTCCGACGGGACTGAAGTGGGAATTCGCACACAAGAGCGCAGGCGACGTGAAGTATGTGCTATGCAACGCCGATGAGGGTGATCCCGGTGCATTCATGGACAGAAGCGTGCTCGAGGCCGATCCCCATGCCGTGATAGAGGGCATGATCATTGCGGCGAGGGCAATCAATGCCCACAAAGGATATATTTACTGCAGGGCTGAGTATCCGCTCGCGATACAAAGGGTTACCAACGCGCTCAAGCAGGCCAGGAACTATGGGTTGCTGGGGACTGATATCCTGGGGAGCGGCTTTGCCTTTGACCTCGAGATCTACCAGGGGGCTGGAGCTTTCGTGTGCGGCGAGGAAACAGCACTCATGGCCTCGATAGAGGGCAAACGGGGGATGCCAAGACCA
>CAYPNL010000214.1:0-9807 GCA_964412045.1 uncultured Desulfobacteraceae bacterium | reverse complement strand
GGATACATCCAGAACCGCTCATCGATAGCTGCATGAAAGTCTTCCAAGGTTCACGATAATCCTCTTCAATACATGTTGTGTATATCTTTACTACAGCTTCTTTTACCTCTGTCTTTGCCCCAAGGGGTTGAGCACTGAGGAAAACCAAAATCACAGAGAGCATTAGCTTTGGAAGCAATTTCATGTTATCTCCTCAAGAATAGGTGCGGTTCGCTCCATGGTTGAGTGCTTTCGATTTTGTGCCAAATGGTATACCTAGGGCTTAGCTGATTTTGTTTAAGATTACGGAATCAAACATGAAATAGCAAGGATTTATGAATTGATGCAAAGTCTCTCCACGGTATCTGTTCGTGATCCTTGGACACAGGAATAGCTCAGAAGGCTAGCTTTAGCAACTGCAGACATATCTCAGGGTTTTGAGGGGGAGGATATTTTTAGGTTTCGGGTGGAGATCTCAGGAATCATAAAGGTGAAACCGCCACTGGTTTCACCTTGACTCCTGATCCCCATTCTTGCTTTTCCCTTCCTCTCGCCTTACACCTCTCGCCTTTCTTTTATTTGCTTCCCCGATTCCCCGTTTTTCCCCGTCACCGTTTCTGCTTTTTCCGCTTCCCAGCCTAACCTCCTGGTTTTGGATAATCTTTTACGTGCTCGGTAAGCCTGATCAGAAGGCTCTATGCGGATCAATAAAGAGGCTCAACAATCATTGCCAGTGGGAGCGTGAAACACAAGGACAAGCGCACCAGAGTCCCACTTTGCATTCCCCCTTTTCCCCCTCTTTCTTTTCCTCCGATCCCAGCTCCCTCGTCCTGCTTTGAGCTGCTACTGCTATCAGCTCAATAGCTCACCAGCTCTCATCCTTCCCTGATAGAAATGGCAAGAGAAAACTGACCCATTGTGGCAACCGAAAATTGACCCCACATCTCGTAAGATGTTCCTCCCCTCTCAACTTGATGGAGGGGATTTTATTCTGCTGGTGGGAACGGAGGGAGCCCTGAGGGCGACCGTAGCCAAGCTTCTTCCTGAAATACACAAATTGCCACCCTCAACGAAAATGCTTGACTTATAGACACTCTTTAACTGCCGAGAGAAGCGAGGATTCTTTTTGCCGTAGCTTCTGCCACCGCTTACATACGCTTCAGAGAAGCAACGGTCACTACGGAGCATCTGGCAGAAGGGATTGCGGCCGATTATGATGCTGATGGGGGTCTAGCGGGTATCGAAATTCTCGATGCAGTTAAACGTTTGGGGGATGCGCAAGTCTTCAAACAGGTCATCCTAAAGGATATAGCACTCGGAAGGCTTGATCAAACCCCAGCGTGAGCATCTTGAGTGATTAGGAACATACAAGAAAAACTCCTATAATCGGGTACACAAGATTATACGTTTTTATGAAGACTTCTATGCTAGCCGGGAGGCCATTCATCTTTTTTCTTCTTTCAGCTTCAGCAACTTCTCGGTCGCATGCCCCAGGGTTTCCATCTTTTTCGGGAAACAGAACCTGATCTTTGTGGAGCCCAAGGAGGGCCGGCTGTAAAAACTGCTTCCAGGGACTGTGGCCACACCAATCTTCTCAACAAGATAAAATGCGAACTTTACATCGTCCTGGAAACCGAAGCGGCTCACATCGGTCATGATGTAGTAAGCCCCTTCCGGACGATACGTATGAAATCCCGAATTTTCCAATGCCGAGAGAAGAAAATCTCTCCTTTCTTGATACTCCTTGGCGAGGGTTGCATAAAAAGTCTGATCGCTTCGGAGAGCAGCAGCAGCTGCCTCCTGAAGAGGGTGGGGAGCCCCCACTGTCAAGAAGTCGTGCACCTTTCGAATGGAGGATGTCAGATGCTGTGCAGCAATAGCCCAACCCACCCGCCACCCTGTGAGACTATAGGTCTTTGAGATAGAATTGATGGTGATGGTTTGATCCCTCATCCCGGGAAGCATGGCGATGCTGATATGTTTGGCTCCGTCATAGAGAATATGCTCGTAGATTTCGTCTGTTACGGCGACGACCCCCCATTTGAGACAGAGATCAGCAATGAACTCCAGTTCCTCGAGAGAGAAGACCTTGCCTGTGGGATTGTTTGGAGTGTTTATAATGATGGCTTTGGTTTTGTTATTAAAGGCACGGGACAATTCCCTCCCATCGAAATGCCAGTCGGGTTCGTGCAGCGTGATGAATCTAGACTTTGCACCGCAGAGAATAGTATCGGGCCCATAGTTTTCATAGAAAGGCTCGAAGACAATAACTTCTTCTCCGGGGTTGACGATGGCCATGAGAGAGGCGATCATCGCCTCCGTCGACCCGCAGCAGACTGTAATCTCTTGTTCCGGGTCCATAGTGACGCCGTTGTACCAGGCGAATTTGTGAGAGATTGCTTGGCGTAAAGAAGGAGTTCCCCATGTGATCGCGTACTGGTTAAAATCTGAGCGAATTGCCCTCATCGCTGCTTCTTTTATTTCTTCTGATGCAGGAAAATCAGGAAACCCTTGGGCCAGATTAACGCCTTGATGTTTAAGACACACGCGGGTCATATCACGGATGACAGATTCCGTGAACTTTTGGGCTCGATCAGAAGAAAAATGTTTCATTTGGTTCCCTGAAAAAATAGACTTCAATATATGAGATGGCTGGATATGCGTCAATAAGAAAAAAGAATAAGAGGATGACCGGATTGCCCATCCGGAGGCAAAAACGCAATCCTCGTTGAGGCCTTTTCCGAGTTACCCATGCTGAGCGGGCCTTACCGGGATGAAAAGAGGAGAAGTGGCGCTAATGACGTGACCGTGGCATTAATTCTTGATCGCTACCGTGTTTTTTCAACCCTGAACAGGAGAAACACACCGGTTCGCTTAAAACCAATCATGGATTTTGGAGGTGTGAATGAGGGGATGTCCCGTATTTCCCCCAATAGACTGATAATGGTCAGGCTGCTGGTAGCCCCACCATTGTTGACCCAAAGTCCTCTGGTTTATCACGACGATCTGGAAGGCCGGCGTCGATCTTTAAAACGACTGCAATTTCACCTGCAGTAGTTCAGGGTTTGATTTTCAATAGATTATTTACCGATCTAACTCCGGAAACCGATTGAACAATATCGGTTGCCTGTTCTTTTTGCTCTGTTGACTTCACAGCGCCGGTCAGGGTCACCTCTCCCTCGAAGGTTTTCACTGAAATGGCAAAACCGCTCAATTGATCGTCGCCAAAGAGCTTTGCTTTGACTTTTGTGGTAATAGTGGAATCGTCAATCACCTCTCCGGTGGAGCGGCCGGCAGGGGTTTGGCAGGCCAGCAGCGCCGAAAATCCTATAATGATCAGCCATAACGCGACTCCCTTGTAGATAAACAGTTTCATCGTACATCTCTCCTCTGAGTGATAGTCGTTTTTGGATAAAACAGGCTTTTTATCAGGCTCTGTGGTATCTTGTTCACGGGTTTAACGGGTTTAACGCTGTAACCAGGAAATCAGAATGGGCACATACCTGAACTCATAGCTGACTCATTTTATTACAAAAGTCAAGGGCGGATTTTGGGGGTAGGATCGAGCTTGAACGGAAGTATGGTTTGTCGTATCGGTATTTCTCACCTCGTTGGTTACGGTTTACCCCGCTCGCAGTCAGGCAGCGCACAGACAGGCCGGTCCCGCATCAGGGTCCGGGATGACGGATCTGGCATCTAGAGCCTGCTGAATTTGCTGGATTCCGGCTTCCGCCAGAATGACTAAAAAGCCATATTTCTGACTTTTTACGCATCCATCAAAAATGAATAACAAAAAAAAGAGCTAACATGGTATCAAAAATAGAAATTTGCCGCGGCTCACATCCTGTTTATAGCCAGCCCCGGCTCATGCGCCCGTCGGCTTCCTTTCTGTAAGGCATCCAGAGGAGGCCGAAAAGACGCAGGTCTATGTCGGTCCTCTTAGGGTAAAGCCGAACTTCTTCAAGCTTTTCCCCGGCAGCGTCAAAAACGGCATCGAGACCGGCTATGTCCTCTTGAAGGCGCAGTTCCAGTTCGCCCAACTGGGCGTGAATTGCCTGGGCTCTCTCACGTGCCATTTCCACATCCATGCCTTCCTTTTTCATACGCCCTGCCGATTTCATGGCAGTACCGAACCGCGAGGCGGATGTTGCACTGACTGTCTTTCTCCCCAGAAACGCGCCGAGGATGGCTGTCCCAAACGAGATCGCAGTGTCTACTTTTCTGGATTTGACCTGTTCCTGTTCACGAGCAATTGCCTGTTCCGCTGCCATAAGGCGATTTTTGAGAGAGATGAATCTAGAGCTGTAAGCCTTGCGAAGTTTTTCGACCTCGAGATCCCGCCTTTCTCTTGCTGCCTGTGTCAAGTATGCACGGAATGTGCCTTCAGATTCATCCCTACCACTCGTTATGTTGAAGCGCCGGGAATGATACAGGATAAGGGTTTGGTTTTGAGAAGCCCAGCGGATCAAGCCTTTGCTCCACGGTACGTAGGAGTCGGCATTCCGTGCGAGAGCCGGCATCTCCGCAAAGGCTGCACCTAGTATGGGTGATGTACTGAGTTGGGATGGCTCTATATCGAGTTCCACGGCGTGATCCCAGTCCACCGCCACCGGTGCGTCCGAGAGCTCGCAGGCAATGGTTATAGACTTGGCAGTGTTCACCCTATATTTCGAGCTTGCGAAGTGGATATCGAGGCGCCCCATGGCAGCGGGGTAATAGATAATTCCGTGAACAGCACCTGAAGCAGGGGCGTAATAGGTTTTGATTCCGGGCGGTAAAACCGGAGGCTCTGCAGAGATCACGGCAGAGATTGCCTGGGTTTCACTCCCCAACCCTGCTTGTTGAGCAGAGAGGTCAACGACATCTGCAGATGTCGCGTCGGCCTTGCGATCAGCCATGAGTTTTTTGATCTGATCCCGTGACATGGGGCCCGGCAGGTACGAGAGGACCCAGCGGGTCTCAAAGATGGCCGGTTCCGACTCATGTACATTGTGCAAAAGGAATACTCGCTTGCCCAGGCCTGCCAAGATTTCCTCCATGCGCCCGCGATCGAATCCTTGGCCGGCGGCTGCTCCCTGGAGCCCTGCCATGACCCGCTCTTTATCCCGCTCAGTCTGGAGCCGACCGATACACCATGTACCCGTGTTTGACAGACCCTTATAGTCAAGGTCGACCGGATTCTGGGTAGAGAGTACGACCCCGAGCCCGAAGGCCCGGGCCTGTTTCAGGAGCGCCAGGAGGGGAGCCTTAGAGGGCGGATTTTTAACCGGAGGAAAGTAGCCGAAAATCTCATCCATATAAAGGATTGCCCTGAGGCTCGTGGTGCCTGACTGGGTGCGCATCCACCCAAGGATTTCATTCAGCAACAGGGCCACAAAGAACATTCGCTCCTGATCTGA
Organism: uncultured Desulfobacteraceae bacterium; assembly: GCA_964412045.1. Classification (GTDB taxonomy): domain Bacteria; phylum Desulfobacterota; class DSM-4660; order Desulfatiglandales; family B25-G16; genus B25-G16. The sequence continues at coordinate 4,429 of CAYPNL010000214.1, read as the reverse complement.
GAGATGACTGATAGTGAAAATAGATGCCCGCGGCTTCCCGGACTTGGTATAGAACATGCGGCTTGCATCAAGCGGTTCTCCTTCGAGCCAGGTCTCGAACCCTGGGGTGGCCAGAAGATTATTCAGACGCGTGGCCAGGGCAAATCGATCTTTCGCCGGATAAAAACTTTCCAGGTCCATAACGCCAATCCGCTCAAAGGGCGGTGTCTGAATGGATCGAATCAGCCCTACAAGATCAAGACCGTTACCTGCGTTCCAGATCGACTTCAGGATGTTGGCAATCAGAATATGTTCTCGGCTGGAGATGGGATCTGCATCGATGGACAGAAGTGCCAGGAGACTGGTGGTTGTCGTCTGGATGCGCTCATAGAGCAGATCAGAGTCTTCTCTGATGGCTGGCGGGGGAGGGGAAAAGGAACGCAGGATATTCACGGGCAGGCCGGCATTGCTCCCGGGCGTATACACGGCGAAGTCGGCCGATGCCTTTAGGCGGCTGATTCGTTCCGGCTCCTGGTTCCAGCTCGCGAGCCCTTTCCGCCATACCTTGGCCTGCTGGGCAGCATACTGGTCCGGTGTCAGACCCATCTTTGCAGCCTCCTGCTCATTCACCCACGGACGGAATTCTTTTGCATTGAGTGTTGGGAATGTTAAAAGCAGGTTTGGCAAGTCTCCTTTGGGATCAATGGCGATGACCGGTATGTTATCAATCAAGGCCTCTTCGATAATCCCGATACCGAGGCCGGTTTTACCGCTTCCCGTCATGCCGATGATGACTGCGTGCGTGGTGAGATCTTTCGAATCGTACAAAACAAGCTCATCGTGCCGGCTTCGTGCAGACAAATCGTATTGCTTGCCGAGGTAAAAGGTGCCAAGCTTTTCGTAATCTTTCATTGACTTTTGTCCTGATAAAATGATCCCTATCTGCTTTTGGAGGAAAATACTCAGAAAAAAGCCGGAAAACAATTCAACAATTCAAACGTTGACCCGTGCCCCTTCTTTTCATTTTGTGTGCTTTACGGCATCTTATACACCATGGAGTTAATGTTCATGCCGGCTCCTACAGAAGCAAAGACAACGATATCTCCTGAGAGCAATTTATGGTTGTTCAGCTTTCCTCTTCTCAAAAGATCAAACATGGTGGGCAAGGTTGCAACCGAGCTATTGCCGAGCCAGGAAATGGTCATGGGCATGATGTGCTCAGGGATGTTTTTTGTTTCGTATAATTTAAGCAACCTTTTCAATATAGCCTCATCCATCTTTTGATTTGCCTGGTGTATCAAGATCTTCTTAATGTCTGATAACGTAAGCCCCGCCTTATCAAGGCTTTCCTTTACCACCTCAGGTACCCTCTTCACTGCATACTTGTAAACCTCGTGGCCATGCATTTTAAGAAAAAGTCTGTTTTTGCTAGAGCGAGAATTATGTGACTTGTCAAACCATAAGAAAAAAGCCTCTTTGAAGGTATCAGATCTCGTAGCATGCGACATGATTCCCGCATCTCCGTCTGTTGCCTCAACCAGGGCCGCACCGGCTCCATCTGAATATAACATGCTGTCTATATCATGGGGGTCTGAAATCCTTGAAAGCGTCTCCGCACCAATAACAAGGATTTTTGTTGCATCACCGGACCTGATATAATAATCAGCCATGGTCATTCCTTGGAGCCATCCAGGGCAACCAAATATGATGTCGTAAGCAATGGTATAAGGGTTTTCTATCCCCAGTTTTTGCTTCACCCGTGCAGCGATGGATGGAACCATCTCGGATTGTGGGTTATCTACCCTCACGTCCCCAAAATTCTGGCCCACAATTATGTAATCGAGGCTTTCCCTGTCCACGCCCTCAAGTGCCTGTTGAGCAGATATGAAAGCTATATCCGATGTAGTAAGATCATCAGTAACGTATCTTCTTTCAGTGATGCATGTTATCTCCTGAAACTTTTGAATGATATCAACCGTTGACCTTTTAAGCTTCATTCCATCGGATTCATAGAAGTCACGGCCTACAAAATACTCATTTGGTACTTTTGAGGTCGGAATGTAGCTGCCTGTTGCAGTGATCATTGAATTCGGCATAATGAAAATTCCCTCGTAAGCTCCCCAGATATTTCCATATTTATCCTATAAAAGCAACAACCTTATGTGGTAATAAGGCCACACGTAGGCAACGAAGTTGCCGTGGCGCTAGAAACCGACTCAGTATGATTTATGCGAGAGCAACTCCCGCAAATACACCCAAAACCAACCATAACCGCCATTCCTTTCTTTGGCTATCGACAAACTCTATTGCAACCATCCATATCGTACGTGGCCATTTGCGCCGTTCTCGGTTTTCAGTTTCCCTTTGCTTTGCATATAGCTTACCAAAATTGATAAAGATGCATGGAAGAAAATAACGTTGCTGGCATGGTGCGGGAAGATCATGCAACTACAATGGGCAGATATGTCTATTCCCACCTGGTTCTGATCGGCATCCGGTCAATGGTGCGGAGGTATCTGAGTTTGGGATAGCCTGCAATGAGCACGCTGAAAACCCTGTTGCCTTTCGGGAGCGAGAGCTCGTCTTTGAGAGGCTGGCAGGATCTGGCCGCGATCTCGAAAAGCCCGATATAGGTGGTCTCCAGACCCATAGTCCTGGCGAGAAGCCCCATGGTAGCGGAAGCAATGACACAGTTGTCTTTTGACGTGGTGCCGTAAATCGTGGAGTGAAAGATGATCACTGCCGGGGTATTGTAGAAGATCGGATCGAGGCCTTTTTCCCTGGCAAGGAGCATTCGCTCCCGGTACATCACAACCTTCTCCATCGCCGATAGGTTCTGGGGGATTTCCGCATCCCCTTTGCGAATCCTCTCCAATTGCTCAGCGTAGCCGACTCCCACGCGGTCAAAATGATCCACCGTGAGCTCTGAGAGCCTCCGTATCCTCTCCGGATTCTCCACGATCATTATCTCCACGTCCTGATCATTGCTGCCGGTGGGGGCGTAGCGGACCGTATCGATTAATTGTTCTAAGAGCGTTCTGGGGATGTGTTTCTTGGTGAAATACCTGTGGCTTCGGCGTTCCCGTATGAATTGCATGAACTGCTCCGGTTGAAAGGTGATGGGCTCGATGATGTCCGGGAAATTTTTCATATCCATCTTGTGGTGCACAACAGCCCCTGTGGGGCACAGGGAAACGCAGTGGCCGCAGAGGTTGCAGCAGTTCTCGTCGGCCTGTACGGTGACGGTGTCTTTCTTCTGGGTGAAGCACCGTTCACATCTCAGAACACAAATGCCGCAGTTGGTGCACCTGTCATAGTCTATAGAAACCCAGCTCATCACATCCTCCTCAGTACTACGAAGATACTCTAATGCAGGCCGCATTTGATTGCAAGGGAGAAGGGAACGCGGAGCAGCTTGAAAATTGATTGAAAGGTGTATCCGTTCGTGATAGATTAAATAACCTGCGTATCAAGAAAAGCTGCAGAACAAGAAGGGGGAAGCCATGTTTGATTTTATGCTTACCGAGGAGCAGAGGGCATTGCAGAGTGAGGTCAGGGATTTCGTGAAAAATGATGTGCCGAGCAAACTGGTTCGAGATATGGATCAGAGCGTGATCGAGACCGGTCGGCCTTTTCTTGATCTGGCAGCCAAGAAGAACCTTCTGGGAATCCGGTTTCCAACCGAATACGGCGGCAGAGATCTGAATTGGGCGGCCGAGGTGGTCGCTATAGAAGAGGTCGGGGTGCTCGGCAACTCCATCACGTGTGCGTATGTGATGCCGAGCATCGTGGGAGAGGCATTGAATCATTTTGGAACGAGGCAGCAGAAGGAGCGGTACCTGAAGCCGACCAATCAGGGGGTCCTTTACTCAGCCGAGGCCCTGACCGAACCGCGGGGAGGCTCTGATTTCTTCGGAGCAACCACAAAGGCAGTAAAGGACGGGGATGCCTTTATCCTCAACGGCGAGAAGCGGTTTATCGTTGGGGCAAAGGAATCCGACTATTTCCTGCTTTACGCTAACTCAAACCCGGATGCCCCTGCCCATCAGTCGATCAGCTGTTTCATTGTTGACAGGGACAGGGGTGTTGAGGATCAGACCATCTACAGCCTTCTCGGAACAAGAGGCGGCGGCACCGGAAGGCTTGTCCTTAAAGACGTGAGGGTTCCTGGTGAGAACCTCGTGGGCGAGCTTCATAACGCCTATACTGTTTTTAATAGAATGATGATCCCTGAGAGGCTTACCAGCGGAGCAGGAGCTATTGGCCTTGGCAGGGCAGCCCTTGAGGTGGCCACCCGTTACTCCACTAGGCGGAAGGCCTTTGGAAGGACTATCGACACGTTTCAGGCGGTGAACTTTATGGTGGCTGACTCGGTGGCAACCTTGGATGCTGCCAGGGCCTTGGTATATGCAGCGGCCAGGTCGGTCGATTCAGGTGTTGATTCCCGCCG
>CAYPNL010000213.1:0-3032 GCA_964412045.1 uncultured Desulfobacteraceae bacterium | reverse complement strand
GGGAAAACGGTCTGCCATCAACCCGCCCAAGACCGAGGCAAAGGTCAGGGGCAGGCCAAAGGACATCATCACCAGGGAGAGGGCGAGGGGAGAGTCGTCAGTGAGCCTGAGGATGAGCCAACCCCTGGTGATCTGCTGCATGTTGATTGCCATGAAGGCGAACAAGGTCCCAAGCCAGAGCCAGCGGAAATCGTGGAATTGAAAGGACTCGACGGTACGGAAGCCCTTGAGAGAAGAACGCCATGAAGACTTGCTTTGTAGCCGAGTCCCGTTATCGGTCCCCCTCTGAACCTGGTTCTTATCCACACTGTTTTCCTCAACAAATGAAGGGATTTTCGATGCGAATCGAAAATCCCTTCTTACGATTACACGTCCGCTTCTCTATCCAAGCGGGCTGCGCGTGTTACGCCTCTTTTGCCTCGGTTCTCTCGATGAACTTGAGCTCGCCCTCCCACGGGGAGAGGCCGGGGTTTCCCTGGATCTCTATGCTCACCCCATAGCGCTGCTCCAGTTCAGCCAGCTCAGAGCGCTTCTTGTTCAGCAGGTAGTTTGCCACCTTGCTGGGCAGTGTTCCCGTGACTGCAACGACATTATCCTTTGAGGCGCCGAGCCATATCTGGCGCAGGAATGACACCGCGGTAGCCTCAACGGACCTCACGATCCCTCTGCCCTGACAGAACTCACAGATCTGGTAGCTCTTTGACTCTATCGACGGCCGCAGCCTCTGTCTGGATAGCTCCATTAATCCGAACTTCGATATAGGCGAGAAGCTTATCTTTGCCCTGTCCTTCTTCATCTCCTCCTTGAGCTGCTTTACCACTTCCCGCTCATGTTTGTGGTCTTTCATGTCGATGAAATCGATGACGATCAGGCCGCCTATATCCCTGAGCCGTAGCTGCCTGGCGATCTCCCTGGCCGCCTCAAGGTTGGTTTTGTAGGCGGTGTCCTCTATGCCCTTGCTTCTTGTTGATCTGCCGCTGTTCACGTCGATAGAGATAAGGGCCTCGGTGGGGTCGATAACGATAGAGCCCCCGCTCTTTAAGGGAACCCTGTTGCTATAGATCTGTTCGAGATGTTTCTCGATTCCATACTCGGAGAATATCGGCGCCTTTTCCCGGTAAAGCTTCACCCTCTTGAGATGCTTGGGCGAGATGACCTTCATGAACTCCTTCATCTCCGACCATGTCTCCTTGTCGTCCACGACAACCTCATCTACCTCAGCACTGAAGAAATCCCTGAGGGTTCTGAGGCCGAGGTCTTCTTCCTTGTACAGCCTGGATTGGAGGGGTTCCTTTTCCACCCTTTTCTTGATGTCATCCCATAATCTCAGGAGGTTTTTGAGCTCACCGGATATGATCCGTTTTTTCTGTCCTGCGGCGGCGGTTCTCACGATATAGCCAACCTCTTCCGGGAGATTGAGTTCAGACATCAGCGACTTTAACCTCTTCCGCTCCTCCTCATCCTCTACCTGATGGGAGACGCCGCCGCTCGGCCTCCCGGGGGTCAACACGAGATACCTCCCGGCAATGGAGATGTAGGTGGTCAGGTAGGCGCCCTTTTTTCCCTCTCGCTCCTTGGTGACCTGCACCAGAAGCTCATCGCCCTTTTTGATCACGTCCTCTATCTTGGGGCCCGCCTTGGATGCAGAGCTCGTTTCCTGGGAGTGAAAATATTCCGGGTGGATCTCACCCATCGGCAGGAAGCCGTTCTTGTCGGCCCCGTAATTTATAAAGGCAGCCTGAAGCGATGGCTCGATCTTAGAGACCGTTCCTTTATAGATGTTTCCCTTGATCTCTTCCCGGGTAGAGGTGGCGATGTAGAATTGATCCAGGTCTCCGTCCTTGAGTATGGCAATCCGGTATTCCTCCGGATCCAGGGCATTTACCAGCATCTTGTACATTTATGGCCTCCCGTGCGCCTTACAGTGTTGAGATGCCTGATACATAAAGGTCCGCAAGGCCGCTTCCCTGCCCGGTTGGAATGAGCCGTCGTAGGAGACATCGATATAGGGGACACTCAGCTTTGCCATCAATGGTTTGGCAATGGAAGCGGTGAGATTGCTCGGCATGCAGGTAAAAGGAAATATGTTGACGATCCCGTTATATCCATGGCGGGCGAGTACCAGGGCCGATGAGATGCTCAGGCAGGCCTCGGTGCCGACCTCAAAGGAGAAGGCGTTTTTCTTTGTGAGCACCTTATCCAGATGGCCTATCTTGTGGTCTTCTATGACGTCGATATAGTTCTGCACCATTCGGTACACCTTTCTCTGCTGCATGTATTGATACAGGAGGGTCAGGTTGTATTTTAGATATTTCAAGAGATCTTTTTTTATCTCCTTGAGCTGAAAGCTCTTGAGGTGTAATCGAAGGGCAATCCTGGCCATCCGTACCTGATCATAGGTGGTGTAGTTGATCCATTCTCCAATGGAGGCGTTCACGGCCTCGGCGCCGTATCTCTCGAGCACCCTGATGGTATCCTGATTGGATTTCACGTGTGTTCGTACGTAGATTTCGCCAACCACCCCTACGAGCGGTTTTCGGGGAATACCCGGATCGATAAGCTCTTTTGCCTGCTTAACGATTTCCTCCAGATCGAGCAATATGGGGGTGTGATTGCCCGTGGATGAGTGTTTCGCGAATGAATCGCTCAATCGCATCCTCGCTTGGAGGATGAAGGCATCGGTTATTCCTTCTGATCTCTCATAGGGCCGAATCCTCCACAGCAGCCTGTCGAGTATGTCGCCCACTACGATCGAGAGAAAACCGGCCTTCCTAAATTCTTGCATCTTCTCTGTTGGAACCAATCCCGCGAGATCATAGGCGTCATCGGAGTTGAGCGAGGTGATCTGCACCTTTTCCAGGCCGGGTAAGGTGTCGAGGATGATCCTGTGCAACTTGTTGTACATCCCGAATCGGCACGGGCCATCCGCCTCTGGCATAAAATACATATAGTTCTCGGGATTGAATTTGTCGCCGAGCCTCTCCTTCTCCTTTTCCATGAAATAGAGGATATCCCCCAGTGTTACCACACAG
>CAYPNL010000212.1:0-1587 GCA_964412045.1 uncultured Desulfobacteraceae bacterium | reverse complement strand
ATCGCCGGTAATCATAATGCGCTCGATGGTGTTGCCCGCAAGGGAAAGGTATATCTCGATCAATCCACCGGGCGTTTTCAGCATGCCTGAGCCCATGTTCGATCTGGGATGTTTGCGTGAGAAAATCCACTCCGGGTTGTTGTATCTCCTTTGGACAAATTCTCGCACGTGCCGATTCTCCCATGGATCGGGCTCGTCGATTTCGAGGGCAGAGCCGAACGTGTTGCAAAATGATACTTCAATAGCCCTGAACACGGCCTCCATCTCAATGTCATGGCCCAGTTGCTCCGTTATGGTAGTCATTCGCTGGCTAAAGCAGTTATAGCCCTTATCGGAAATCTTCAAGGGAGGCTGGCTCATGATATCCAGCATAAGGGGTATGTCGAAGTCCACCAGCAAGCTGGCATGGAAAAGAATCGCCTTCTCTGCTTCCAGTGCGGCGGATAGTCCTGCGATCTTCTTACCTCCTACTACAAGGTCATTCTTTGGCACAAAGGCCGCCTTGACTCCAAGATCCTCCAGCGCCTGCATCAGGACAGAGCTCAATGTTTCAAATATTCCTCTTATCCCTCCCCTCATGCCGGGTTGGTCGATGTCGATCCCGAGCCCAAGGGCAACCACCCGTGGCCCCATGATCACCGTGCCACCGCCGGTACTCCTTCGATTGTATTCGATGCCCCTGTCCCGGCACCTATCGAGCCTCAGAGCGGCTTCTATATCCTGGTATTTCCCCACGATTGCCGAAGGCCTGAAGGTGTAGAGGTGAAGGATCGGAGGAGAACCATGTAAAGATAAAGACAGGGGCAAGGTGTCATCAATGGATAGGCCCAAGGCCGTGGAAAGGTTATCCTTCGTGTTCTTAAAGAGCCTCCACGCATCCATCACGCCTTTGCCCTCTCCTCCTCGGTCCTTTTGATCTCTTGTTCGATAAAAGGGATGAGCTCATCTTGCCCATGCATGAGGTTGCCGAGCTCGCCTTCAAGATCGCTCGGCTCGATAATCAAAATCCAACCTTTTCCATAAGGGTCCTGATTGATGAGGCCGGTATCATCCTCCAGCTCTTCATTGAGCTCGATAATCTCCCCTGATACGGGAGCGCAGAGCTTGCCGATCCATTTTCTGGACTGTATCTTGCCACAGACCTCTCCCTGCTCCACATCGTCACCTTCATCGGGTAGGTCTACGAACACGATATCGCCTGCCTCTTTTTGAAACATATCATTCATCCCAACCACAACCCGGTTCGCTTCGATTCTCGCCCAGCTATGCTCTTCATGATAGTAAAGCTCATCTGGCATATCATAACCCTTTAAATCCGACATATCCTACCTCCTTTTTACTGTTCTATGAAGATGACGCCCCATGTATTATATCGATTCTCTTAATTCAATAAAAATGTGATCCGTGCCGTGATTACTAACGTAGTCAGGCCTGCAACCTATCTACCTCCTAAGAAACTCGAGTAAGTTTCTTTCATATAACCTTTGGCAGACTCGTAAAAAGTCTTTCTACCGGTCATTGCGAGGAACGGAGTGACGAAGCAATCTAGTGAATTCAATTACTTACATTGACTGAGATTGCTTCGCT
>CAYPNL010000211.1:0-2899 GCA_964412045.1 uncultured Desulfobacteraceae bacterium | reverse complement strand
GGCATAGAGACCATGCTTTGTTCTTGTCTGTTGAAAGGACACACCTCCTGACACACGTCACAGCCAAAAAAGGTGTTTCCCATCTTTCCTGCCGCCTCCTGATCGATATCGCCCTTGGACTCGATGGTGAGGTAGGACAGACATCGATGAACATCAAGGAAATAGGGCGCCTTCAAGGCCCCTGTCGGGCAAGAGTCGATACATCGTGTGCATGAACCGCATGCATTTTCAGGAACCCTGCGTGCAGGGATGGGGAACCGCGCTGTAGTGAGGATCTCAACCAGGTAACAGTACGAGCCGTAACCAGGAACGATCAACATGTTATTCTTTCCTATGAACCCCATGCCGCTTGCCGCTGCAAAGCTTCTCTCGAGCAACGGTGCGGAGTCCACGCATACCCGGCTCAGGCTTCCTGGAAAGAGCAGGGAAACACAGGTGCGAAGCTCCTTTGCCACATTCCGTAACCGCAGGTGGTAATCATCCTGATCCGGTGTGCTGTACCTCGAGGCAGCGTATCCGTCCGGCGTGGATGGTTTTGCCGCCGGATAGGGATAGGCAAGGCAGATTATGGTCTGGGCGTCCTGGAGGAGCTTTGTCGGATCTCCTCGTATGTCTCTGTGTCTTCCGAGGTAGGCCATATCGCCGAGCTCCACATCCCGCAGCCAGGTGAGGAATGATTCGAAGTGCAGCGGGGTAGCCGGCCTGGTAAAGCCCACGGCGATAAAACCCAGTTCTCTGGCCTTGTTTATAAACACCTGGTTCGGCATTGCATCCTATGCGCTGAGCGCCTAAGGGCAGATCGCGCCATAAAAGGGAAAAGCGGCTTGGAACTCGCAGAGCTCATTGCTGCTGCTTGCTGTATGCTTTCCTAATCCAGCCTTTCGAAGAAATCCTTTGCCCATGGAGGATTGTACACAATGACGTATGCCAGGAAAAATGCTGCCAGCGGCAAAAAGAAGACGATAAGGTCGAGCAAAATGATCCCTAAGGCCAATAAAATACGGTTTTGCTTGCTCATAGTCATCTTTCTAGCATAAGCTCCCTGTATGATCAAATCAGAATAAAATCGTGAAACGATTTTATCTTGACTTATAAAATTCGTCTCTGCTAGGAATGAGGTGCTTATCGCGAACGGAGTTCCCCAGGATCTCATATGAATATCCTTGATATTATCATCGGTGGATTGATCGCCTTTTTTCTCATCAAGGGTATTTTTCGGGGCTTCTTCAGGGAGTTCGCTTCACTTGCCGGGGTGGTCTTTGGTATCGTAATAGGCAACAACTATCACCCCCAGATGGCACATTACCTCAAGACTTACATCCCTTTAGAACAATCTCTTCCTCTTATCAGCTTCATAATCCTATTCATCGCGGTGATAATCGGCTTCTATTTCCTTGGGCTCCTCTTGCACAGCCTCTTCAAGAGGGTTTTCATGGGATGGTTCGACAGAATACTGGGTATCGGCTTTGCCTTCATAAAGGGAATCATTATCTCCTATTTCTTGATCGTACTTCTGACCTTTTTTGTGCCTTCCACGAGCCCCCTGATAGCCGGCTCAAAATCTGCCCGGCTGGTGATCATAACCTACCAATCCATGGCGAGGCTTATATCACCGGACATCTACCGGGAATGGAAGGCAAAGATCTCAAAGGAGTCGGACACGGTGGGAAAGGCGATCTCCAAAGGAAAAGAGGCGATCAAGAGCATCCCCCAGGTCCTTCCGGATACGAAAGACTAACCGGTTTCTTGTGTTTACTCTGTTGGTCGTGTTTGTTGAGTTACTAACACATGCCAAATGACAACAAGGATAGCGTATCTATCACTGATGTAACCCTACGGGAATATGGACAACATATTCCACGCCGATACCTTCATATCTTTACCCCGGAAATCAGGCATGAGATAGCTCTACGGCTTATAGATGCGGGGTTTGCCACTGTTGAGATCTTCTCCTGCGTCAATCCCGGCATAGCCCCGGCCATGAGCAAGAATCTCCTGGAGAAGACAGTACAGAAGCTCGGCAGGATAGACGGTGTTCAGCTCGTCACCCTCGTCCCAAACCGTGCCGGGTATAAGACATTTCTTGATCTTGGCCTCGGACCGGATGGTTACGGCCATACAATGGGCATATTTTTCTCGGCCATTGAGGCGCATAACCTGGCAAACCTCGGCAGGCCCATCAAAGACACCCTCGAGGAATACAGGATAATCCTCAAGGATGCGTCTTCCCGGGGCATCAGGATTATCGCCTATATCTCAGCCGCATTCGGATACCTGGCCCCGGAAGGAGCTGGATTGCTCATCCCGGATATCAGCGCCCTGAACGAGTATATAGACCTCATGCTCGGCCTCGGGTCCGATCTGGTGACCCTTTCTGATCTTCAGGGCGTGGCGCGTGAACAAGCCACGGCAGAGGTGCTCGGAGGCATCCTCAAAGGAAGAACATGGCGGGATATCGGAAGGCTCGGGTATCACCCCCACCACGTGTCGGGCGAAAAGGCACTAGCCAACAGCAAGGTTGCCTATGAGATAGGCATTAGACGGTTCGACTCATCGCTTGGCGGAACAGGAGGCTGTGTTACCGGCGCCCCTGGTAATCAGCCGACCGAGGGGCTTGTTGTTTTTTTTAATTCGTTGGGGATTCAAACCGGGCTTAATGAAACAAAAATCGTTTCCCTGGCAGAAATGGTGAAACAAGAGTTGTACAGCAAGATCCCGCTGAATAAGAAGTAAACAAACAGGTCTTTCGTTATCTGGCTCAGCAAAGGTGCACCACCACTCTTGTACAAAATCGAATTTTGTAACACGTTAGCCTTTTGAAACTACCTGGTGAATGGGCATAGGGGTGTCTTTTCTTTTACCATGCCTTTCAATAGGGGGCCTCAGCGTGCCCTGATAC